>DATJFA010000041.1:0-3741 GCA_035496015.1 Terriglobales bacterium
TTTCCTGTCCCGCCTGCATCGCCGAATAAATCTGGTGGATCTTGTCCTCGCGAATCAGGTTGCGGATGGCGGGATTGGGCACCATGATTTCCATGGCCATGGCCCGCCCCTGCCCGTCCATCTTCTGCAGCAGGCTCTGGCAGAGAATGCCTTCCAGCACCAGCGAGAGCTGGGCTCGGATCTGCGGCTGCTGGTGCGCGGGAAACACGTCAATGATGCGGTTGATGGTGGAGGAGGCGGTATTGGTGTGCAGCGTGCCAAAGGTCAAGTGGCCGGTTTCGGCGATGCGCAACGCCGATTCGATGGTCTCCAGGTCGCGCATTTCGCCGATCAGCACCACATCCGGATACTCGCGCAGTGCCGCCCGCAACGCGTCGGTGAAGGACTTGGTGTCGGAGTGCACTTCGCGCTGGTTCACCAGGCAGTTTTTGTTCTGGTGCACGAACTCGATGGGATCCTCGATGGTGAGGATGTGTTCGTGGCGCTCAGTGTTGATCTTGTCAATCATGGCCGCCAGGGTGGTGGATTTACCCGAACCCGTGGGCCCGGTCACCAGCACCAGCCCGCGCGGCTTGTCGCACAGTTTGGCCACCACCGCGGGCAGTCCCAGCTGATTGAAAGACTTGATTTCGAACGGAATCACACGGAAGACGGCCCCGGTAGCCCCGCGCTGGTTGAAGCAGTTGGCGCGGAAGCGGGCCAGACCCTTCAGGCCGAACGAGAAGTCCAGCTCCAGGTTTTCTTCAAAGCGATGCTTCTGCGCGTCCGTCATCACGCTGTAAGCGAGCTGCTTGGTATCGGCGGGCGAAAGCGGCGGCAGATCCAGTGGCCGCAGGCCGCCGTGCACCCGCACCTGGGGCGGCGAGTTGGTGGTGATGTGCAGGTCGCTGCCGCTCATGTCCAGCATTCTTTTCAGCAGGTCGCTTAACGTCAGTGCCATGAGTCCTTGTTCCCCTTAGTGAATGGTTTCGCGAGCTACTTCTTCCAGGGTGGTGACGCCCTGCATTACCTTCACCAGACCGCTGCGCCGAAGCGTCAGCATGCCGCGTTCGATAGCCTTCTTCTTCAGCTCGAGGGAGGAGGCGCCCACCAGGATCAGGTCCTTGATCTCATCGTCCACTTCCATTACTTCATACAAGCCGCAGCGCCCCTTGTAGCCGGTGTTATTGCAGGCATTGCAGCCTTTGCCCTTCTTGATCTTTACCGTCTTGGCTTCCTGCGGGGTGTAGCCCTCTTCGATCAGCGTCTGCTGCGGAACATCCACCACCTCGGCGCACTCGCTGCACACGCGGCGCACCAGGCGCTGGGCGCAGATAAGGTGAACCGCCGTGGCCACCAGGAAAGGCTCAATGCCCATGTTCATCAGGCGGGTAATGGTTTCGGGCGCGCCGTTGGTATGCAGCGTGGAAAGCACCAGGTGTCCGGTGAGGGCCGCCTTGATGGCGATTTCCGCCGTTTCAAAATCGCGAATTTCGCCCACCAGGATGATGTTGGGGTCCTGCCGAAGGAAAGCGCGCAGGGCGGCGGCAAAATTCAACCCGATCTGCTCCTTCATCTGCACCTGGTTTACGCCCTGCAATTGGAACTCGACCGGATCTTCCGCGGTCATGATGTTGGTCTCGGGCGTGTTGAGGCGCGCGATGGAGGAGTACAGAGTGTTGGTCTTGCCCGATCCCGTGGGCCCAGTCACCAGCACCATGCCGTAGGGTTTGAGAATGGCCTTTTCGAACTTGACCAGCGTCTCCGACTCGAAGCCCAACTTGGTCATGTCCAGGCGCAGGTTTTCCTTGTCCAGCAAGCGCAGCACGATCTTTTCGCCCCACAGTGTGGGCAGGGTGCTAACGCGGAAATCCAAAGTCTTCTTCTTGCCCGCCAGGTTGACCTTCAGCATGATGCGGCCATCTTGCGGCAGCCGCTTTTCGCTGATGTCCAGCTTGGCCATAATCTTCACGCGCGAGGTAATGGCGTCCTTGAGCTTAATCGGCGGGGTCATGATGCTCTGCAGCACGCCGTCTATGCGGAAGCGCACGCGGAATTCCTTCTCGTAGGGTTCCATGTGGATGTCGCTGGCGCCGCGCTTCACCGCGTCGGTCAAGATGATGTTCACCAGCTTGACGATGGGCGCTTCATCGGCGGCGCGCTCCAAGTCGGCCAGGTCCATCTCCTCCTGTTCCGATTGCAGCTCGACATCCGCGTCGCCCAGTTCCGCCATGGACTGAATGACTTCGTCAATTTCCTGCTGCTGGTTTTCTCCGTAGGCTTTCTCGATGCCCGCCGCGATAGCTGCTTCCGAAGCCACCACCGGCTCAATGTTGAAGCCGGTCATGAACTTAATGTCGTCCATGGCGAACACGTTGGTGGGATCCACCATGGCGATGGTGAGCGAGGCTCCAACCCGGCTCAGGGGCAGGATCTGATAGCGCTTGGCGGTTTCCACCGGGACGAGCTTCACCACTGCGGGGTCAATCTCGAAGTAGGACAGGTTGATGGCCGGGACACCGTATTGCTTGGAAAGAAAATTGGTGACGTCTTCGTCGGTCATGACGCCGAGCTTGACGAGGGCAGCGCCCAGGCGGCAGTTCTCTTCCTTCTGCTTCTTGATGGCCTGGTCCAACTGCTCCGTGGTGATGATCTTCTCTTTAACGAGAAGGTCGCCCAGCCTCTGAGACATGCGTCGGCACTCCTGATCGAGAAAACGACAGTTTTGGTTGTAGCGCACCTTTCCGGGGGAAGGAGCGGGCGCCACTCTTGGGGGAGTTTCGCTGACTGCTTGCTAGGGGAGATTGCAGCCTAGTTTTCTATGACAGAAATTGTCAATCCAGAACGGTAATGCGCCAAGTAACTTAAGTACTTGTTCGGGGCAAGTGCGCTGGCAGAAAGTACAACGACCATAGAAACCGAGGTGGCCTGGACGGCGCCGGGAAATTATTTTTTGCGGCGGAGTGAGCGCTTCGCTTTAGTTTTCTTTGGTTTGTGAGCAGCCGGGGGCCATTCGTGCTTCTCCATATCCACCCGCGTGCCGCGGAAGGCGACGCCCTCTGCCTGCAGTCGAAAACCCTGCTCCAGGGCGGCTTCTCCCGGCAGCAGGATACGGCCGCCGGCCCCCACTACCCGGTGCCACGGCAGACCGTTCGCGGAACCGGAATGCAGGGCCCATACCACTTGGCGCGAGGCGCCCGGATACCCCGCCAGCCGCGCCACTGCACCATACGTACACACACGACCTTTAGGAATTCTGCGAACCACGGCCAGAAGTCGTTTGAACATAATTGCTACCGGTACATCACCAGCCCGAGCCCGGCGATGCACAAAGCGATTCCCACGGCGCTACGGGCGCTCAGGTGCTCGCGGAAGAAGAACAGTCCTGCCACGAGCAAGAGCAGCGCCGTGGCCACGTTAGCAATTAGCGAGGCCAGGCTGATGCGCCAGCCCGCCCGGTAGGCGACCAGGAATCCAAGCTCAATGCCGACGATGCTCACGCCCACCGCCACGCTCGGCCAACTCAAGTTCTTCCACGAGCCGCGCAGTGAATTGCCAGGATAAAACGGCAGGATGAACAGCGATACCACCAACGCGGTGACGTAGTTTACGGTCACCGACAGCATGGGGTTGACCAGCGGAGAAACGGACTTTTGCGAGATGTGGTACAGCGTGGTAGAAGCCACCACGAGCAACAGCGGCAAATAGAAGATCACGGACCCGAATCTAACACCTGCCTGGCGCCACCATCCAGAGCGCTCA
>DATJFA010000042.1:0-2670 GCA_035496015.1 Terriglobales bacterium
CATGCCCTGCAAGGGTACGCCCAGCTCCGCGGCTCTATTCTGAATGGCGGTTTCAGCGCCGAGGAGAATCGGTTTGGCGATTTTCTCGTCCACCAGGATGTGGCAGGCACGCAGAATCTTGTCGTTGTCGCCCTCGGGGAAGACCACGCGCTTAGGCTGGGCCTGAGCTTTGCGCACCATCATGCGCACCACTTCATGCGCCTTGCCCAGGCGGGCTTCCAGTTGCTCGCGGTATTGGGCGATGTCCACCGGTTCGCGCGCGACGCCGCTTTCCATGGCAGCGCGGGCCACGGCAGAGGAGACCCATACCAGCACGCGCGAGTCAAAGGGCTTAGGCAGAATGTACTCGGGACCGAAGGCCAGGCGCTCGACGCCATAGGCGCGGCAGACACTGTCGGGCACGTCTTCCTTGGCCAAAGCGGCCAGGGCACGAGTGGCGGCCAGCTTCATCTCGTCGTTAATGGCGGTGGCACGCACATCGAGCGCCCCGCGGAAGATGAAGGGGAAGCCGAGCACATTGTTGACCTGGTTGGGATAATCGGAGCGGCCGGTGGCGACAATCGCATCCGAGCGGGCGGCGCGCGCTTCTTCATAGGTGATTTCTGGGTCGGGATTGGCCATGGCAAAGACTATGGGACGCGGCGCCATGCTGCGGATCATCTCCGGGGTGAAGACGCCTTTAACGGAGAGGCCGACCAGAACGTCCGCGCCGACCACTGCTTCCGCCAGCTTGCGATGTGGAGTCTCCTGGCCAAACTGCTCCAGGTAAGAGTTCATGCCCTCGGTGCGGCCTTTGTAAACCACGCCGAAGACGTCCACCATGGTGATGTTCTCGCGCTTCACGCCCAGGCGAACGTAGTGGGCGGCACAGGCCAGGCCGGCCGCTCCCGCGCCACAGAAGACGACTTTAACTTTGGCGATGTCCTTGCCCACAAGTTCCAGGGCATTGAGCAGCGCCGCCCCGTTGATGATGGCTGTGCCGTGCTGGTCGTCGTGGAAGATGGGAATCGTCATGGTGCGGCGCAGCTCTTCCTCAATCTGGAAGCACTCGGGCGCCTAGATATCTTCCAGGTTGATAGCGCCAAAGGTGGGCTCCAGCAGCTGGCAAACGCGAATCACGTCTTCGGGCTTGGCGCTGTCCACTTCCAGGTCGAAAACATCAATGTCGGCGAAGCGCTTGAACAGAACGCCTTTGCCTTCCATCACCGGCTTGCCGGCCAGAGCGCCGATGTGGCCCAGGCCGAGGACGGCGGTGCCGTTGCTGACCACGGCGACGAGGTTCCCGCGGCTGGTGTACTTGAATGCGTCTTGCGGATTTTTTTGAATTTCCAGGCATGGTTCGGCGACGCCGGGCGTGTAGGCCAGGCTCAAATCACGTTGGGTGCGACAGGGTTTGCTGGGGTTAACTTCGATTTTGCCGGGCCGCGCCCCACAGTGGTAATCCAGCGCCTCTTGCTTGGAAATAGGCATACGTGCCTCCGCCTGCGCCGTGTCCATCTACCAGGGCGTCAGGGAATGAACTCCCACAGTTTTCATTGTCGACTGGAGATGAGTGCGGATTCGGTGACTGGGCGCACTGCAAGGCGTGATGCGCGTCAATGGGACCGGGTTAAGTGACCAGAAACGCTAGTCTTGTAGGCCGGTGCTTTGGCTGCTGCCACGAACGGCGAGCCGCCTCGGCGGACGCGAGAAGCCCAGGAGATACCTGGCTGCGCCGGCTCAGGCGTCGAAACAGGCTCACTGCGTGATGGTCACAATGGCCGGGTGAAGTTCCCATAAAGTGGCCACTTCCGGTGTGCCCCGGCTCTGCGGGTGCTCAAAGTCCTCAAAGGCCAGGCCCGTCACCTCGGCCGGGAGCGCCTGCGGCAGATCTCCGCCATGCGTATCGTCGAGCGTGAATCCATGCTGCGCCAGCTGATTCTGGATATTTTTGCGTGCGGAGCAGTACTCGGAATCCACCGGCGTCTCCACAATCACTCGCGGCGCCTTGGGGTCGGCGGTAGCGGAAATTTCCAGGTGAACGTCGCAGTCCGCCGTATTGACGCTGGCGTTCTGCAGAAACGCGCGCGCCACATGAAAAAGCGTCAGCTCCCGTCCAAACCGCGGCGTGTTCGGCGGCAGTACCGGGGTCTGCGGCCAGCTTAGAATCGTCTGCACCGTGATTTCCACTGGCGTGACCGCGGGCAGCGGCACGTGCTTGGCGTCATGGCGATAGTCGGCGATAGTCGGCTCAAAGGGCACGCAGTTGCAGATGTCCTTCAGCGCGCTGCACGACCAGTTCAGCGAAATCAGCGCCGCAAGCCCGGCCAGCACAAGTGTTCTTGTCCAATTTCTTTTTTGCACCCTTTTTGGATGCAAATTCCCGAACCTGCGTCCGCCATGCGTGGCAACCGTGTGCGCGCAAATAGTTTAGATGTGTCACATCTTAAGCCGCAAAGCGGCGAAAGAATGTAGCCCCGGGCGCAAGCCCGGGAGACAAAGCAGAAGAATTCAAGCTCCAGCGGAGCGAAAGAGAATCTCTGCCTGCGGCCTCGTTTCGTCTAGGCGGAACATGGTCGCCCGCAATTGCAGATTCTGTATCGCCGCGGCAATCGGAAATCCGGACAACACCCTCATAGCACCAAGGTAACTACTGGGTTGGCCCTGTTATTCGTATCGTTCCACGATATA
>DATJFA010000043.1:0-3849 GCA_035496015.1 Terriglobales bacterium
CTGGCCAGGGGCGGATGCGCTGGGCGCGCAGGTCTGGATCGGCAAGGGCATGGAAAAGGAAGGCCTCACCGATTTGCCGCGGCAGGTGGTCGGAATTGTCGGCGACATGAAGGAATACTCGCTGGACCAGCCGACTCCGCCCATGGTTTTCGTGCCGCAGGCGCAGGTGCCACAGGCTATTGACAGCTTGTTGTACCAGAGCTTTGGACTGCTCGCCGCGCTGGTCATCCGCACCGGCGGCCCTCTGGATTTGTCGGTCCCGCTCACCCGGGCCGTTCAGCAGTCGGATCCTCAGCAAGCACTGGCGAGCGTCGCACCTATGTCGCAACTGGTGAGCGACTCGGTGGCATTTGCCCGCGCGCTTACCCTCCTGATGAGCGCGTTCGCGGCATTGGCCCTGCTGCTGAGCGCAGTCGGACTCTACGCCTTGCTCAGCTACCACGTGAGCCAGCGCACCCAGGAAATCGGTATTCGCATGGCCTTGGGTGCTTCCCGGGAACGAATGCTGCGCATGGTCATTCGAGAGGCAATTGGGCTGGTGGCCATAGGAACCGTTGTGGGAGTTGCAGCCGCGCTAGGGCTGACGCGTCTAGCTGCCAGCCTATTGTTTGGGATTGGGCCAACCGACGCTGCGTCATTCGTGGCCGCAGTGCTGTGCTTACTAATTGTGGCCTTGGTGGCCAGTTATGTGCCGGCGCGGCGGGCGGCAAAAGTGGATCCCATGGTGGCGTTGAGGTACGAGTAGAGGACAGAGATGGAAACCTTGCTGCAAGACATCCGCTATGGGCTACGCATGCTGCGCAAGTCGCCGGGCTTCACCGCTGTGGCGGTGATCACGCTGGCGCTGGGCATCGGGGCCACCACGGCGATTTTCAGCGTGGTCTATGGCGTGCTGCTGCGGCCCCTGGCCTACGATCACCCGCAACAGATTGTCGAACTGCATGAGGTCAATGCGCACGGCGGGCAGATGCACTTCGCCGACCCGAATTTCGAGGATGTGCAGGCGCAGGCGCACTCGTTACAGGGCATGGCGGAATACGGCGCCTGGGAGCAGTCGGTGTCAGGGGGCAGCGAGCCGACGCGCACCATAGTGGCTGCGGTTTCCCGCGACTTCTTTTCTGTGCTGCGAATTCAGCCCTTTCTGGGACGCGGATTCCTGCCGCAGGAGCAGCGCTTTGGCGCCACGCCGGTGGCCCTGGTGAGCTATGGTTACTGGCAGCAGTTTCTGGGCGGCACGCCCGACTTTGCCTCCAAAAAGCTGGTCATTGACAATCGTCCAGCGACTATCATTGGCGTGCTCCCGCCGCAATTCAGCTTTCCCTCCGCAGCCGAAATTTTGCAGCCGCGGGAGCTCTATAGGCGCCTGCCCAGCCGCACCGCGCACAACTGGGGGGTAATTGGGCGCCTGGCGGATGGCGCTTCGCTGCCCCAGGCGCGAGCCGAACTGCAGGCCATCGCCACGCGGCTGAAGCGGCAGTACGGGGAGAACACGATGATGGTGAGCGTGGCCATCGCCCCCCTGCGCGAAGTCATAACCAGCCAAGTGCGCCCGGCGCTGTGGATTCTGCTGGGAGCGGTGGGATTTCTGCTGCTCATCGCCTGCGCCAACGTGGCCAACCTGTTGCTGGTGCAGTCGGCGGCGCGGAAGCGCGAGATCGCGGTGCGCTGCGCCCTGGGCGCCACCCGCAGTCGCATCATTCGCCAGTCGCTGGTCGAAGCCCTTTTGCTCGCTCTTGCCGGTACGGCGCTGGGGGTGCTGGGCGCTTATTGGGGACTGCAAGCGCTGCTCGCCCTCGCGCCCGGCGTATTGCCGCGCCTGCGCGAGGTTTCCATCAGCACCCCCGTGCTTCTTTTCTGCGTGGCAACGGCAGCGTTGGTGGCGGCGGGGCTGGGCATTTTCAGTGGATTGCGTTCCAGCGCGGGCGATGTACAGAACGCGCTGGCCGCGGGCGGGCGTTCCCAATCGGGAGGGCTGGTATCGCAGCGCCTGAGCCGCGGGATTGTAGCCGGACAGCTGGCCATCACCCTGGCTCTACTGGCGGGAGCCGCGCTGCTGGGCCGCAGCTTGCTGCGCGTGCTCTCGGTGAATCCCGGGTTTCGTACCCAGCACATCATCACCATGAACCTGGTGTTGCCTCCAGTCTTCGATTGGACGGCCTCGGACCTGTTCGCGAATAAGGACGCGGCCAGCGCCCGCCGGGTAGAGTTCCTGGACCAGCTCTTTTCCCGGCTTCGTGCCATCCCCGGAGTGCAGGACGTGGGCGGCACCGGCGACCTTCCGCTGACCGAGCAAGCTTCCGATGGCACTTACGCGCTGATGAATCCGGGAGAGGCGCCGCCCCGCAGTATGCAGGAAATGGAACAACTCTACCACGATCGCAGTCGCACCGGCGATGCCGATTACAGCCCCGCGACCGGCGGCTTTTTTCGCGTGCTCAATATTCCGCTGCTGCGCGGCCGTCTGTTCAACCAGGCTGACACCGTCGGTTCCCCGCATGTGGCCATCATCAGCCAATCGCTGGTGCGGGAGAAGTGGCCCAACCAGGACCCACTCGGCCACCGGATCGAATTCGGCAACATGGATGGCGACCTGCGTCTGCTCACGGTGGTGGGCGTGGTCGGCGATGTGCGCCAAGCCAGCCTGGAACGCCCGCCCCGGCCGACTATTTACGTGGATTGCCGTCAGCGAGCGGAAGGAACCTCCGATTTCACGGTTGTGCTCCGCACCTACGCCGATTCGCAGGCGACCATTTCCGCAGCGCGGCGGATCATGCGCGAACTGGATCCGACAGTGCCGCCACAGTTTTCTACTTTGTCGGAAGTAGTCTCGGGTTCCCTGCAGTCCCGCCGCTTCAACTTGACGCTGGTAAGCATATTCGCCGCGACCGCGCTGCTGCTGGCGCTGGCCGGGATGTATGGCGTGATGGCCTATTCGGTGGCGCGTCGCACCAGCGAAATCGGGGTGCGCATGGCCCTGGGTGCGAGCCAGGCAAGCGTGCTGCGCATGGTCCTCAGACAGGGTTTGTTGACGGCGGCGGCGGGTGTGCTTGCTGGCATTGTCATCTCCCTGGCGGTAACCCGCAGCCTGGGCTCGCTGCTGTTCGGATTGGGTCCGACCGATCCGCTGACCTTTGCCGGAACCGCGCTTCTGCTCGTGATTGTGGCGATCCTGGCCAGTTATGTGCCGGCGCGGCGGGCGGCAAAAGTGGATCCCATGGTGGCGTTGAGGTATGAGTAACGAACTCCCACCCTTTGCACCAACCGCCAAGGGTGGGGCACCCACGGCAAACAGTGGGGCACCCAAGGCGAGGAAGACATGGAAACTTTGCTGCAAGACATGCGTTACGCGCTGAGGACATTGCGGCGGAGCCGCGGCTTTACTGTGGTGGCGGTGGTCACGCTGGCGCTGGGCATTGGCGCAAACACGGCGATGTTCAGCATCGTGAATGCGGTGCTGTTGCGGCCGGTGCCTTATTCCGAGCCGCAGCGCCTGCTGAAGCTCTACGCCAGCATGCCGCAGTTCCGCGAGGCTTCCGTCTCTTATCCCAATTTTCTTGACTGGCAACGTCGCAGCCGCTCCTTCGATGTGATGGCCGCGTACCGCCACGACAGCTTTAATCTGACGGGACAAGCCAATCCCGAGCGTCTGCGGGGCGAGATGGCTTCCGCGACCATCTTTCCCGTCCTCGGCATCAAGCCCATCATTGGCCGCACATTTACCGGCAAGGAAGACCAACGCGGGGGCGCGCCGGTCGCGGTGCTCACTTCCAGCTTCTGGAAAACGCGCTTCGGCGGCGACCCCAGGATTCTGGGGCGCAGCATCACCCTGAACGAGAACCTTTACACCGT
>DATJFA010000044.1:0-10634 GCA_035496015.1 Terriglobales bacterium
TTCCACTCATAAATCTGCGCCGGCACGGAAATGCGCTGCACCGTTTCAAACTCCGGTTTCTGCCCGCTTTGCAGAAACATCTCCACGCGCTTCGACCGCAACCACCACTCCGCCACCAGGCGGTCGGTGGGCAGGAATCCCTGCAGCGGCGAAGAAGTGATCCCGTACTGGTTCAGGTTGTAGCGCCGCGCAATCGCCGTCAGCCGCTCGATATTCAGGTAAGCGTTCTTGATCTCCAGAGGGTCGAAGGTCCACTCGATCAGCTCAAAGCCGCGCTGCAGCGCGTCCTCTCGCTGAAACAATTTGATTTTCCGCCCCAGCCCGCTGTTGCGGTGGCTCGCCAGCACCGCCAGCATGTGGGAATGCAGGTAAGGATGCCCCGCCCGCGCTCCCGGCACCGCCAGCGCAAACCCCACGAGCCGCTTGCCCTCAAACGCCCCGATCACCTGACCGCCAATTTTCGCCGCCACTACGAACATGCGCAGCGGAACCAGTTCGGCGTCTGTAAATCCCCACACTTCCTTCTGCAGCTCCAGGCAAGCGCGGAATTCCTCCAGGTCGTGGCAGTTGCGGATCTCTACCCCCGGCGTGCTCACCGTTTCACGTTCTCTTGCTGTTTGGCCTGTTGCCATAGATTTTCCAGCTCGTCCATGCTCGCGTCCTGTGGCACCTTCCCTTGTTTCTGCAGCTGTTCCTCCAGCCACTGAAACCGGCGCTTGAACTTGCGGTTGGTACGCTTCAGCGCCGACTCCGGGTCCAGCGACAGATAGCGCGCTATGTTCACCACCACGAACAGCAGGTCGCCCACCTCGTCCTCCAACCGCCGCTGCAAATCCTCCCCAGCCTTGTGCGCTCCTGAACCAGCCATTCCCCGTGCGTGCGGCTTCGGCCCCGGCTGCGGAAACTTGTGCAACTCCTCCTGCAGTTCCCGCACTTCTTCGTTCATTTTTTCGAACAGCCCGCCGATTTCCGGCCAGTCGAAGCCAACGTGGGCCGCCCGCGAGCTCAGCTTGTAAGCCTCCAGAAGAGCGGGTATGCCCGAGGAAACCCCCGCCAGCACCGACTTCGGCTCTTCCTGCGGCTGGGCCGCTTTCCCTCCTCCCGCCTCCAGCCGCTTCTTCTTTTCTTCCGCCTTGAGGGCTTCCCAGTTGCGCAATACATCCGATGATGTCTCTGCCTTCACATTTCCGAACACGTGCGGATGCCGGTCCACCAGCTTCTTCGAAAGCCGCTCCAGCACCTCGTCTATCGAAAACCTCCCCTGCTCCTTGGCCATCTCCGCGTAGAACAGCACCTGCAGCAGCAGGTCGCCCAGTTCGCCGGTCAATTCGTCCCAGTCGCGATTGTCAATCGCCTCCAGGACCTCGTAGGCTTCTTCCAGGGTATAAGGCTTGATGGAGTCGAAGGTCTGCTCGCGGTCCCACGGACACCCGCCCGGCGCCCGCAGCCGCTCCATGATGGCTACCGCCCGCTCGAATCGCTCCCCGGTGGTCGACATTCCCCCTAATCTAAATGACCCGCTTGTTGAATGGGAAGTGTTGCTCTGCGGCGGCGGCTTGCCGCTGCTCGACGGTCCCCGGCGTGGGCCGGGCCCAATTGCCTAGATTTTCTGCGTGGGCACGGGCGCCCTCGCCTGCACTCCCTGTGTGGGCACAGGCGCCCTCGCCTGAATTGTCTGTTGTGGGCACAGGCGCCCTCGCCTGTGCTGGCGAGCGCAGCTCGCCTCTTACCTGCCCTATACTGCACTCATGTTCCGCACCCGCTTTAAAAAGGACATCGTCGCCGAATTTCTGCCCCCGGCACGCCCCCGCAGGAAGCACCGCGTGATCCTCCTCTGTGACGGCATGCCCTCTGTTCCCCGCAAGCAACCGTTGGCGGAATTCCTGTCCCACAAAGGCTACTGGGTTTTCTATCCCCGCTGGCGCGGAGCCTGGGAGAGTGGTGGTCAATTCCTGCAAAAGGCGCCTCAGCAGGATCTCTGGGACATCATTGACGAATTGCTGCACGGCGTCCGCGAACTCGCATTCGGAAAGAAATTCAAACTAGATCCCGATGAGATTTTCGTTATCGGCGGCAGCTTTGGCGGCGCTGCCGCTATTCTTTCCTCCCTCGATCCACGGGTGAACAAGGTGGTCGCCAACTGCCCAGTGGTGGATTGGAGCATCCTCCCCGAAGAACAAACGAAGGAAACTTCGAACCCAAGCTACGCCGCCTACATCCGCGAAGCATTCGGTAACGGCTACCGCCTGTCTGACCGGAACTGGAACAAGCTGCGTTCCGGCACTTTTTACAACCCCACCCACCACATTTACGAACTCAACTCCGGGAAGATTCTGATGTTCCACGCCAAGGACGATCCCTATATCCCCTGGCGGTCCGTTCGAGATTTTGCCGCTACTGCCGGCATTCGACTCCGCCTGCTCCCTCGTGGCGGCCACCTGAAGACCGAGCGCATCGTCCGCGTCTACTGGCCCCAGATCGAACGCTTTTTCCGCTCCTGAGCGCCCTGTGTCTCGAATTTCGCTGCACGGGCTGAATGCTGAGTGCTGACTGCTGAGTACGGCTAATGCTCCGCCTGAAACAGAAATCTCCCCTCCCTCGTGCTGCTCAGCGTCTCCACAATCTTCAAGAACGCCTGCGCCGCATGCGATAGTGTGGCATTGCGCCGGTAAACAATTCTCAGCCGCCGCTCAAAATTCAGCTCGCTCACCGGCACCTTCACCAGTTCGCCGCGCGCGATTTCATGCTCCACTGCCAGGCCCGGCACCAGCGCCACCCCGTTGCCCATCGCCACAAATTTCTTAATGCTGTCAATGGTCGGCATCTCCACATCCATGCGCAGCGGCGTCTTATGCCGGGCAAAGGACTGCAGCACCTTGGCGCGGTATGGCGACGGCACATTGTGGGCCACGAAAACCTCCTCCCCCAGCTGGCGAATGCTCACACTGCTCGCCCCGGCCAGCCGGTGCGTGGGCGGCACCACAAAGGCCAGCTCATCGCGGTACACCACGATGGAGCGCAGCTGCGGGTCCTCCGGCCGGAACGATACCGTCCCCAGCTCGGCCGCGTGCTCCTGCAACTGCTGCGGCACCTTGCTGGCCAGCGCCCGCTGAATGGTGATGTGAATCATGGGGTGCTCCCGCCGGAATTCGTGCAGCACCTGCAGCAGGTAGAGCGAGGTGTACTCGTTGGCGGCGATGGTCAGCCGGCCCTTCTGCAACTGCCGCAGCTCCACCAGCGACTGCCGCGCCTCGTTGCGCAGGTTCAGCAGTTCCTGGGCGTACTCGTGCAGTAGCCTGCCCGCGTCGGTCAGGGTCCCGTCGCGCGAGGAGCGGTCCAGCAGCAGCTCGCCCACTTCCTCTTCCAGGTTGCGGATCACCTGGCTCACTGCCGGCTGGGTACGGTGCAGGCGCTTGGCCGCCCGCGAAAAGCTCTTCTCCTCTGCCACCGCCAGGAAGGTTTCCAGCTGAAACAGTTCCATGCTCTCCCCACCGCCTGGAGCTAAGGCGCTTTCTACAGGGTCACATCATAACCCAGGCTTATGGTTACTAAAAGATTTATAAGCTTGACTTATCGCTTAGTTTACCGTCAAATAGCCGGAAACCATGGTGGGAGGAACCATGACCAGCTCGCGCGTGACGGTATTCGATACCACCCTGCGTGATGGCGAACAGGCCCCGGGCTGCAGTATGACGGTGCCGGAAAAGCTCCGCCTGGCCCGCCAACTGGATAAGCTGGGTGTGGACGTGATCGAAGCCGGCTTCCCCAGCGCCTCGGACGGTGATTTCGAAGCCGTTCGCGCCGTGGCCCAGGAGGTTCGCCGCCCCATCATTGCCGGTCTGGCCCGCGCCAAGGAAGAAGACATCAGCCGCGCCTGGGAAGCTCTGGTATTCGCCGAGCATCCGCGCATTCACATTTTCCTCGCCACCTCCGACATTCACCTGCAGTTCAAGCTCAAGATTACGCGCGAGGAATGTCTGCGCCAGATTTCCACCTCGGTGGCATATGCCCGCACGCTGTGCGACGACGTCGAATTCTCGCCCGAGGACGCTACACGCTCGGAGCTGGACTTTCTTTGCCAGGCGGTGCAGGCGGCCGTGGATGCGGGCGCCACCACCATCAATATTCCCGATACCGTCGGCTACACCGTTCCCGAGGAATATCGCGCCATTATTAGTACGATTCGCGAGCGCGTGCGCGGCATCGAGAACGTAGTCATTTCCGTGCACTGCCACAACGACCTGGGCATGGCCGTGGCCAACACCCTGGCCGCCCTGGAAGCAGGCGCGCGCCAGGTGGAATGCACTATTAACGGCATCGGCGAACGCGCCGGCAATGCCGCCCTGGAAGAAATCGTAATGGCTACGCGGGTCCGGCCTGACCGGCTGAAATATGAAACCGGCATCAATACCGCGGAGCTGTACCACGCCAGCCAGTTGCTGGCGCGCACCATTTCTTTTGCCCCCCAGCCCAACAAAGCCATTGTGGGAGCCAACGCCTTCGCCCACGAAGCCGGCATTCACCAGCACGGCGTGCTCAGCAATCCGCTCTGCTATGAGATCATGACGCCCGAGTCAGTGGGCGCGCCCGGCAACCGCATTGTGCTGGGCAAGCATTCCGGCCGCCACGCCTTAGCGCGCCGCTACACCGAGCTGGGGTTTGCCTTGTCCGGCGCGGAACTGGACTCGGTTTACCAGGCGTTTACCGCGCTGGCTGACCGCAAAAAGAATATTTACGACCAGGATCTGATTGCGCTGCTGCCCCGCTCCCGCCGTGAGCCCAAGCCGGTATCCGGCGGTCCGGGCGCCCGCGCCGCCTTCGCCAACTAGCGCGGCTCAGATGTGTGAAGGGCGCGGTTTCAAGTTGCGCTTTCCGGCTTCGCCTGATTCTTTTTGTCATCCTGAGCGCAGCGAAGGACCTGCTTTCGTTTAGAGATGTCATCCGGAGCGAGTGCGACCCGAGCTTGGCGAGGGACGCGCGAGTCGAGGGACCTTGTGTTTTCCGCGCATAGTAAAAAGTCATGAAACTTAAAATCACAATTCTCCCTGGTGATGGTGTCGGCCCGGAAGTTACGGCGGAAGCAGTTCGTGTCCTGCAGACCGTGGCCGAATTTGCCGGCCACGATTTTCAATTTCAGGAAAAGCGCTTCGGAGGCGCGGCTTACCGCGCCAGCGGCAGCCCTCTTCCCTCGGACACTCTGGACGCCTGCCTGCAGAGCAACGCGGTGCTGATGGGCGCCGTGGGCGGCCCGGATTTTGACGAACTGCCCCGCCACCTGCGCCCTGAATCAGGCTTGCTGCAGCTGCGCATGGCCCTGGCCGGCTACGCCAACCTGCGCCCCGCGGTTGCTTACAAGGCCATTGCCGATTGTTCCCCGCTGCAGCCGGCGGTCACCGAGGGCGCCGACGTCCTGGTGGTTCGCGAACTGCTGGGCGGCCTCTACTTCAGCGAGGACCGTGGCTTTAACGAAGAAGGCACCAGCGCCTTCAACACCATGCGCTACTCGGTGGAGGAGATCGAGCGCATCGCCCACGTCGGCTTTCGCGAAGCGCGCCGCCGCCGGCGCAAAGTGACCTCCGTGGACAAAGCCAATGTGCTGGAAACTTCCCAGCTCTGGCGCAAGGTCGTCAGCCGCGTGGCCCGCGAGTATCCTGAAGTCGCGCTGGAGCAAATGTACGTTGATTCCTGCGCCATGCACCTGGTGAATGATCCCCGGCGCTTCGACGTGATTCTCACCGAGAATTTGTTCGGCGACATCCTCTCTGACGAATCCGCCGTCATCACCGGCTCGCTGGGCATGCTGGCCTCCGCCACCATCGGCGGCACGGTAAACCTCTATGAGCCGGTGCACGGCTCGGCGCCCGACATCGCGGGACGTGGCATTGCCAACCCGCTGGGCGCAATCGCCTCCGCCGCCCTGTTGCTGCGTTATTCCGCAGGACTGGAGCAGGAGGCGCGTGATGTGGAGTTCGCTATCCGCTCCGTGCTCGAGGCCGGCTACCGCACTGCCGACCTGGCCCGCGGCCGTTCCCGCATTGACCTGGTCTCCACCGTGCAAATGGGCATGCAGGTGGAAAAAGTGGTGGCCGACATCCTTGACAGCCGGCATGCCTACCACGCGGTATAGGTTGGAGCAGTCATGAGCCGCCCGCGCACTCTTTTCGAAAAAATCTGGGACGAGCACGTCGTCTGCCAGCCCGCGGGCGAGCCCGCCCTGCTCTACATTGACCTTCACCTGGTGCACGAAGTCACCTCGCCCCAGGCCTTCGAAGGCTTGCGCCTGGCTGGCCGCAGCGTGCGCCGTCCCGAGCTCAGCTTCGCCACCGTGGACCACAACGTGCCCACGCTGGCGTCGGAGCGCAGCGTCATTCGCGATCCTATCGCCGCCCAGCAGGTGGAAGCTCTGCGCCGCAACTGCCGAGACTTTGGCGTGCCGCTGTTCGACATCGGATCTACCGAACAAGGTATTGTGCACGTCATTGGTCCAGAACTGGGCCTGACCCGTCCCGGCACTACCATCGTTTGCGGCGACAGCCACACCAGCACCCATGGCGCATTCGGCGCTCTTGCCTTTGGTATTGGCACATCGGAAGTTGAGCATGTGCTGGCCACGCAGTGCCTGCGCCAGCAGCGGCCAAAAACATTGCAGATCCTTGTGCGCGGCTCTCTGCCCCCCGGAGTGACCGCGAAGGATCTGGTGCTGGGCATCATCGGCCGTATCGGCACCGATGGCGCCACCGGGCACGTTATCGAATACGCCGGCGAAGCCGTGCGCTCGCTGAGCATGGAAGGCCGAATGACGCTCTGCAACATGAGCATCGAAGCCGGCGCCCGCGCCGGCATGGTGGCTCCCGACGAGACTACGTTCGCTTATCTCCATGGCCGCCGCTTTGTACCGAAAGGCGAAGCCTGGGAGCAGGCTCTTGCATACTGGAAGACCCTGCCCACCGACCCCGGAGCGAAATTCGATCGTGTCGTGGAAATTGATGCTGCCTCACTGGCGCCCGCCGTCACCTGGGGCACCAATCCTGGCATGGTCGTACCGGTAACGGGGCGCGTTCCCGATCCGCAACGCTTCCCTTCTGAAGGCGAGCGTGGCGCCGCCCTGCGCGCCCTGGAGTACATGGGATTGCGTCCCGGAACCCCGATGCAGGAAGTCGCGGTCAGCCGCGTCTTCATCGGCTCCTGCACTAACGCCCGCCTGGAAGACCTGCGCGCGGCTGCCCGCGTCGCCAAAGGACACAAGGTGAGCGCCAAAGTTCAGGCCATGGTGGTGCCCGGCTCCCAAGCCGTAAAGCAGGCTGCCGAGCGTGAAAAGCTCGACCAGGTGTTTCGCGACGCCGGTTTCGAGTGGCGCGAGTCCGGCTGCTCCATGTGCCTGGGCATGAATCCCGATATTCTTCAGCCACTTGAGCGCTGTGCCTCCACCAGCAACCGCAACTTCGAAGGCCGCCAGGGCACACGCGGCCGCACTCACCTGGTTAGTCCGGCCATGGCGGCCGCCGCCGCGATTGCGGGTCACTTCGTGGATGTCAGAAACTGGGAGTACCGCGACTGATGAAGGCTTTTCAAGTACATACCGGCAAAGTGGCGCCCCTCGACCGGGCCAACGTTGATACCGACCAGATCATCCCCAAGCAGTTTCTGAAACGCATTGAGCGCAGCGGATACGGCCAGTTCCTGTTTTTCGACTGGCGTTATCTGAGTGATGGCAAACCGAATCCCGAGTTTGTGCTCAACCAGCCCCGCTATGCCGGGGCAAGTATCCTGCTGGCGGGAAAGAACTTTGGCTGCGGCTCCTCGCGCGAGCACGCCCCCTGGGCCCTGCTGGATTATGGCTTTCGGGCGGTGATTGCCCCCTCATTCGCCGACATCTTTGCCAATAACTGCATAAAGAATGGGCTGCTGCCTGTGGTGCTGAAGGAATCGGAAGTGACTGAATTGATGGACAAAACCGCTACGAGGGTAGAATTCTACCCTCTTACGGTAGACCTGGTAGAAAGAGAGGTGCGCGACGACTCCGGCTTCCGGGCGCGCTTCGGGATTGACGATTTTAAACGCAAGTTCCTGCTGGAGGGCCTGGACGACATCGCGCTCACGCTAAAGCATGAGTCGAGCATTACAGCGTATGAGAAGCAGCGGCGGGCGTTCGCAAGCCCGAGCAGTTAGCAATTGGCACTTAGCCACCAAAATTTGTTTCTGCAAAGCTATCAGCTCTCAGCCCTTTGCGAGTTAACACCACACAAAGACCTTGATTCGGAATCGTAGGAGGCCGTGAATTGTTCACTCGCTGAAGGCCGAAGCCGAATGCTGACAGCTGAAGACTGAGAGCTGACAGCTTGCTTCACGCCGCCGTGCTGGCCGTCGCCACCTTCTCCAGTTCCGGATAGCGCTTCAAAAGCAGTTCGGGGACTTTGACTGCCCGGCCAGTGATCATGTGTTTCATCTGGATGGTATTGACCACCGCCTTGCCCTGAAAGTGGTTGTTGGCCACCACGTAGGTCACCTGCGACTGGCGCGCAATGTTCTGGACCTTTCCCTTCCAACTGGCCAGCTCCGTTTCGTTATACAGGTAGTTGTAGCGGTCATTGCGATTGTCGCAATCGAACCACTGGTCGTAATTGCGGCCATGCAGGCGAACGTAGCCGATCTCGGAGGTCACGTGCTCCGTGGGCGCGAGAGACAGCCCCAGCAGCGGCTGATCAATGTTGCAGAAAGCGACGTTCTTCTGGGCAAAATAGCGCAGCGTCTCGTCGCGATTCCAGCTGGAGTGGCGCACTTCGACGACTCGCGGGTACTCGATGAACTGACGCAGCAGCCAATCCAGGTAGTCGCGGTTCTCGTCGGTGTTCTTGAAGGAAACGGGAAACTGGATGAGCAGGGCTCCCAGGCGATGCTCCGAGGCCAGCGCCTCCAGCCCTTCTTTGGCCTGCACTTCATCTTCATCGGTGGGCTTGATGGTGGAAGCCGAGGTGCCTTCGATGACGGCCACCGGCGAGTGGGTAAATGACTTGTGCAGCTTGGCGGTGAAGACAAATTTCGGATTCACCGCCTCCACTTTTCTGCACCACAGCTTGGCCAGTTCCGGCTTGATGTGGCCGTAGAATGAGGTATTGATTTCAATCACGTCCACGAACTGCGGCAAATAGTCGAGCGGATGCTGCTTGCGCAGGCGAATCTCGGGAGGGTAAACAATTCCCTCCCAGTCTTTGTAGGACCAGCCGGCGGTACCGAACCGGATGTTCTCAGTATTCTCCACTCGAGACCTTAAACTGCCGCGCGAGACCCCGCCCGCGAAGCTGCTGGAAAATTGAAGCTTCTGGATGGCAGATTAGCACAGGCCCTTCCGTCCTCCCAACCACGCCCTGCCGCTTTCCTTCGCCTTCAGGCTGTAGTGCCGAAACTAAGGCGCAAGGTCCTTCGACTCGGACGCGCATGGTGTGGCGCGTCTTCGCTCAGGATGACATTCCATAATTTTTATTAACGGGTAAGAAAAACCCATTCGGCGGAAGTGTTGTGATGCGCATCACATCTGCCTGTGATGGGAACCATCGCCGGGAAACCGCCGCGCAGCTATTCTGAGGCTCAGATCGGGGGAGGATGGCCATGGCTGAGCTCAAGAAATGCTGGCGGCAGAAGGTGGTGGCGGAGATGACCGCCATTCACCTGCAGCAGTTCGCCCACGAAATGGGCACTTCGCTCAGCGCCCCTGACGCCCTGATCTTCCTGAACGAGCACGGCCGCGCTTACGAAATGTGGCAACACATGATGCGGGCCGGCGAAGACTACATCAAGAGCAAGCTGCAGGAATCACACCGGCTGCACGGCGGCCGCTCGGCGCCCGCGCGGATGCAGGTTTCGCGGCAATAGTCAGGAGTGGGCGAGCCGGACAGGGACGAAAATCTCCTCGGTGATGGCTGACCTGGTGTCGGCGTGATCCTGCACACCCTATATCTTTTCCATGCCAATTCAAGCCTGGTGCGCGCGCCGTGGGCAACAACGAGATTGTGCTGTTTACAAAATGCACAGGTCCTTCGCTGCGCTCAGGATGACATCTGAGAGAGTTTGCCGGCGGTCATCCGTCAGTAGGTGACCAGGACGACCCAGTAGGCCCCGGCGGGATACTTGCGAGTGCGGGCAAAGCAGGCGCCGACGGCGAAGGCCTGGGCATTGCGCTGGCGGACGATGAGTTCGGCCTCGGGAGGAAGCATCTGGGGCTCGGTGGAGGTGAAGGTTGCTGCCTGGTGCACTTCGGGAGTGCGCAGTGCGAGGCGCGGGTCGAGCTTATCGTGATGCGCCATGCTGCAGGCGTCCTGGTGCAGCGCGGGAACAAAACGCCGGCTCAGGACAGGCAAACTGGCGCGGCCGCGCAGTTCGGTAACCCGACCGGCCACTATTTCCTCCACCCCGGAAGCGGAATACTCGGCAAAGGTGCGGGCAAAATCCTCCGTCACCCAGATATTGCCGCCGCGTTCCACCACCCCGATGCCGACGGCGTTGTAGCCGGGGTTGAGAATGTTGGCGCGGTGCGGCGGCGAGTGCATGAAGCCCTCATGCGCGCCCTCGGGAGTCTGATGCAGGCCGACGTTTTCGCCGTCGGCATCGAAATGCAGACCTGTGGCCGCCAGGCGGTC
>DATJFA010000045.1:0-6311 GCA_035496015.1 Terriglobales bacterium
CGGCGATTCGGCGAGACTCCTCGGCGGTGAGATCGAAGGAGAAGCTGAAGATCACCACCACCAGCAGGGCGAAAAACAACATGGAGTTGATGGCGTCCTTGGAGCGCCACTCCAGGCGCAAGTCCTTGGCCAGGGAAACACGCGTGATTTCGCCCAGGCTCATAGAGTCGTTCTCGCCGGTGGCGCGCCGCGCTCCAAACTGGAGGGCAGTTCCCGCGCGCGGGCGCTGATTTGGCCAGCGGCCATGAAGACGAACTCGTCGGCCACGCCTTCCAGCAGCACCGCCTGATGAGTCACGATAAAAATCGTCTTGCCCAGGTCGCGCATTTGCGCCAGCACGTGCACCATTTCGCGCGCCGAGACCACGTCCACGTTCGAAAAAGGCTCGTCGAGGAAAAGAATTTTGGGATCGTGCACCAGGGCGCGGGCCAGCGACAGCCGCTGGCGCATCCCCTGCGAATAGTGGCCAACGCGGCGGGTGAGCGCGGGATCGAGTCCCACAGCGCGAATCGCGCGCTCGCAGGGTTGGTCGTCGCGAATGCCATAAAGGGCTGCGAAGTAGCGCAGGTTTTCCATGCCGCTCATTTCTTCATAGAGCAGCGTGGGGTGGGCCATGTAGCCGATGTGGTGCGTGGCGGCCCGCAAGTCCTCATTGCCCAGCAGACTTATGGTTCCCCGCGTGGGCTGGGCCAGGCCAACCATGGCGCGCAACAGCGTGGTCTTGCCTGCGCCGTTGTCGCCCAGGATGGCGTAGAGCTTGCCGGCCGCAAATTCCGCGCTCATGTCGCGCAGGGCGGCAAAGCGGCCGAAAATTTTGCTCACGTGGGAAAGCGTCACGGCGGCGGACGTGGGCTGGCTTGAGTTGGTAGCGAGCGAGTTGGCGGGCGCGGAGGAAAAACTCACTTAGGAAGACCAGTAGCGCCGGGGTCGGCCTGGCTCATGTCCTTGGTCGGGGCCGCGGGGGCGTTCTGCTGCGCGGGCGCGTACTTGGAGGCGCATTTTGCCTGGAGTTCATTGGCATGGAAAACCCCGTCACGACCAAAGCTGCCTTCGGCCAAAGCCTGCGCGTTGTCCTTGAACGTATCGGGCGGCGCCTCGGTTCCCGTATAAACCACCGGCAGCTTGTTGCCCTGCTCCACCAAGGTGAACTCTACGTGAAGACCCGTGCGGTGAATGGAGCCCGGTTCCACGTTGCCCGCCACCCGCAGGCGCTTGGTGTACACGCTGGTGTCCATGCCGCGCAGCTCTTTGATGGTTACGTAATAGCTCTTGCTTTGCTGCACCCCGGTATACGCGAGGTAGCCCAGCGCCACCACGATGATGGTGGTCGCGATGCCGAACTTCACGTACTTATTGCTATGCGACATGGGCACGGTAGACATGGACGGGAACACCCCTTGGGAAAACTCTACCCGCTTGGGGTACACGGGTCAAGCAACGTAACGGCTTGGGATTACCGCACTTAGGTGTGCGGAGGAGGTATTCTCCCCACCTCTGTGGTCAACGCCTTCATCAGCGAGATCATTGCTCCATTTCCAGCCGCTCTAAGAATTGGTCGGGGTAGGACGGGATATTACTGGCAAGTGTTGCTGCAACCCTGAATATCCGATCTTCAAGTTCGGTACCTCGTTGCCATGGCTTCACAATCCCCTCCTGCCTTAGGCCTGCCAATAGTGCAACTCGTACCTGGAGGATATCGAGATCAGCATCATGGCTAAGTTTGTCCGCCATACCGAAGGCGTTCCAAGCACCAGCACCAAGTGCCTTCTTGCCATCCAAGAGATCGTGGTCTTCAAAAAAATGCCACAGCACCTTCAAGTCGCCCGGATCAACTGCCGGAACGAGTTTTCCGGCGTTTAAATGATCCATCAGGTCTTGAAGTTTTTTCGGGATTTGGGGTGGTTGTGACATTCCTTATCCCTCGCAACGACAATCACATTGTAGCGGAACGGGTTGAGAACGGCGGCAAGAGCAAGCTCCTGATCATCGCCAGTTGCTGCTGCGTCATCCCGACTCCTCACTCCCGACTCCCGACTCCTGAGTCCTGACTCCCGACTCCCGGTTCTCACGAATACGGCGCGGGCAAGCCCAGGCTGCGGCGGTAGGCGCGCATTTCGTGCTGCTGGTGGGTGCGGATGCGCAGGTCGGAACGCGGCTTGCCGGTGCACAGCAGGACGAAGCCGGCCTCTCGGTCCTGCGGGTAGTAGGCGTCGGAATCGGATTGGTCCACCTCGCCCACACCGTCCAGGCGGCCGGCGCAGGTGAGGCATCGTCCCTGGTGGCAAAGTGCGGGCAGGATGATGCCGGCGGCCTGGGCGGCGTCCCAGATGTGCTGTTCCGATTCCACAACAATGGTGTGCTCGCCCCGCGGCGTCAGCAAAGTGACACGGAAGGTTCTGCAAGTTTCCTGAGGTGGGGATTCGTCCACACTTTATTCTAAAGGAAGGAAATGTTCCTGCCCGGCCAGGAGAGTGCCCGGCCGGACAGGGACGAAGAAGAGACTAAGAACCAATGTAGAAGCGGCTGTTCTTGCTGTAGGGCGCCTCGCCCGGTTCGCCGCGGCGGAAGTGGCCGGAGGGAATGCTCTTCTTGTCGCGCTCCCAGCCCAGCAGTTCGATGAACCAGGCCTCGTGCTCGATTTCCTCGTTGAGGATGCGCGCGGCCATGTCGTAGGTGCGCGGATCCTTGCCGAAGGTCACATCACACACCGCCTGCCAACTGCGGATGGCGCAGCGTTCCGACTCCAGCAGCAGAGTAAGGATATTAACCGCGGTAGGCGGATCGGGCAGCTTGGCGGCGGCGCAACCGGCGCCGTCGTGGAAGGCTTTCAGGTCGTTGGGCAGCTCGCCGCCCAGTTCGTAGATGCGGGGCACAATCAGCTCCCAGTGGGCGCGGTCTTCAAGGCGCGCGTCCTCGCAAATCTCTTTGTAGTCTTCATGACCGGCCAGGTGCATGCGGAGAATGGTGTAGTAGTAGTAAGTGCTGGCAAATTCGGCGCCCGCATTGGCGATCAGCATCTTGATGAGCTTGTCCACATCCACGCCGCGGTTGCGAATGACCTCGACCCCGACGCGCTGGCTGATGTCGCCGTGCTTGACGGATATTTTGTCTTGCTTTTCCGGCATATTTCCTCCTGGGCGGCAGTCTAGCGCACGGGTGAGGCAGAGGTCTAAGATATGGATTCTATAGGTGTGATAGGTTTTACCTTTAAGTGGGGGGCCTTGGCCCTGCATATCTTTGCAGATTAGAAGTTGCGGGTTAGCCGCTGAGGTAAGGTGCACGTCTTCCGAAGGGATGGAAGCACCTCAGGGGCTAAAGCCCACCCAAACTAACAAGCTTTTTAGCAGGCCTGAAGGCCCGCGCCACCCCAAATCGCAAAGCGGATGATCGTGCCGCAGCAGAAAACCGGCCTCGCATGCAAGTTCACCAGCTGAAGTATTTTTGCGCCGTCGCCCGCACGGGAAACTTCACCCGCGCGGCTGAGCACGAGCACGTTGCCCAGCCGTCGCTTTCGCAGCAGATTCTGAAACTGGAAGACGAGCTGGGCGCCAGGCTCTTTGACCGCCTGGGGCGCACCGCCCGCCTAACCCAGTTCGGCCAGGCTTTTCTGCCGCGCGCCGAGGCCATTCTGCGGCAATTGGGCGCGGCCAAGCTGGAGATTCAGGAGATGGCCGGCCTGGAAAAGGGAATGGTGGTGGTGGGCGCCATTCCCACGCTGGCCCCTTACTTCCTTCCCGACCGCCTGACCAGCTTCGCGCTGAAATATCCCGAGGTGCAGGTGAGCGTGGTGGAGGAGATCACGGCGGTGCTGCTGCAGGGATTGCACGAAGGCCGCATTGACCTGGCGCTGGCGGCGCTGCCGGTGGCCGGCGAAGGCCTGCTGTGTGAAGAACTGGTGCGCGAACCGCTTTATGTGGTGCTGCCGCAGAGGCACCGGCTGGCGTCCCAGCCGGCGGTTTCACTCAAGCAGATCGAAGGCGAGCGCTTCCTGCTGCTGAAGGAGGGCCACTGTTTCCGCGACAACACCATTGCCGCCTGCCGCCGCGCGCGCCTGCAGCCCAACGTGGTTTTTGAAAGCGGCCAGTTCGCCACCATTCTGGCCATGGTTGCCACCGGCATGGGCGTTTCTCTGGTGCCGGCTATGGCGGTGGAGGCTCGCAAAGGCTGCAAGTTCGTGCGCGTGGCCGACGAGAGTGCCTGCCGTCGGGTGGGCATGGTGCAACTGAAGCAGCACTTTCCTACGCGCGCACACCGGGCCTTGCTTGAGCACCTGCGGGAAAGCGTGCGCGCGCCGCGGCAGATGGCGGCGGGAGATTAATTCTGCAATGTGAGAACGCCCGCGGATGGTTGTAATGGCGCGGGGCAGCGCAGGGGTTCTTCGACTCCGCGGGCCGATTCGCAAGCGAATCGGTCCGCTGCGCTCAGAATGACATCCAAGCGGGGGTACGGTGAAAGCAGGCAGGAGCCATTTGCGCCGACCACGTAGCCATGAGATACATTTGATGGCAAGGAGAAATGCATGGCTGCGCTCCAGGTTGGGCAGACCGCACCCGATTTCGATGTGCCCGCACTGATTGGCGGCATCAAGCAAAGATTCCGGCTGCGCGATCACCACGGCAAGAGCAATGTGGTAATAGCTTTCCACCCGCTCAACTGGACGCCGGTTTGAGCCAAGCAGATGGCGGCCTACAACGCGGAGCTCGCGAAGTTTGCCGCCCAGGATGCCCAGGTCGTGGGCATTAGCGTGGATTCCATCTACAGCACAGCGGCGTGGGAGAAGGAAATTGGACCGCTGGACTATGCCCTGGCGGCTGATTACTGGCCGCATGGCGATGTTGCGCAGAAGTACGGCGTGTTCCGCGACCAAGGCGAGTTTGCCGGCATCAGCGAGCGCGCCATCTTCGTAGTAGACAAGATGGGCAAGATCGCCTTCAGCAAGGTGTATCCCATCGAGCAGTTGCCGGAGACGGCGGAACTCTTCGGCGTGCTGGAGAAATTGAAATAGTTTCGAGTTTCAGGTCTCAAGTTTCGAATGAGCACTCAGGCTTTTGGCAATTAGCATTTAGCTAATGAACAGTTTTCTGGTTATGAGTTCCGATCTCGTCGGTTAACAGCGATTCAAGAAACTCGAAACGCGAAACTCCGCCTGCTGCTTTCCACTTTGGCTGCCGCTCATGTAAGCTTTCTGTTTCTTTGCGCGACTGGCGCGGGGAGCGAGCATGCGGCGGCGGGCCACGGCGGTCCTGATTCTGACCACAGTTTTTCTGATTTTTGGCGCCAGCCAGGAGCCTCATCGGGCCGAAGCTGCCAAACCTAGAAGCTCTGCTCCAGCCATAACCGGCTTTTACGATTCCGCCCCAGAAGGAAAATGGGAGAAGCTTTTCCTGGCGGTCCCCGATCCCAAGCTAGCGGAAGAGCACCTGCGCACCCTCACCGCGGCGCCGCACATGGCGGGTACGCCGGAAGACAAGCAAACCGCCGACTATGTTGCCCGGCAATTCCAGCAGGACGGCCTGGAAACCGAAATCGTGGAATACAAGGTGTGGATGAACTATCCGCGCGAGATCAGCGTGGACGTGGTGGCGCCCGAGGGAATCAAAATGCATGGCCCCACCCGCGAGCACGTGAGCGATGACCGCTACCAGGATGATCCCCGCGTGGTCACTCCCTTCACCGAATACTCGCCCTCGGGCGAGGTTGAAGCCGAAGTTGTCTACGCCAACTACGCCCGCCCGGAGGATTTCGACAAGCTGCGGCAGATGCACGTAGACGTGCGCGGCAAAATTGTGATCGCGCGCTATGGGCAGAATTTTCGCGGGGTGAAGGCGTATGTCGCCCAGGAGCATGGCGCCGCCGGGCTGATCATCTACTCTGATCCGATGGACGACGGCTACTTTAAAGGCGACCCGTACCCCGAGGGCCCGTGGCGTCCGGCCACCGGGGTGCAGCGTGGGTCCATCGGATACATGTTCGAGTTTGCCGGCGATCCGACCACGCCGGGAGTAGCCTCGGTGGCCGGGCTGCCGGATTCGCAGCGCATACCGCCGGAGAAATCAGCAGCGATGCCGCACATCCCTACAACTCCCCTGTCCTATGGCGATGCCGAGCCCATCCTTTCGCACCTGGATGGGGCGGTCTCGCCGCGCGATTGGCAGGGGGCGCTGCCCTTCACCTATCACGTGGGACCGGGCCCGGTGCGTGTGCGCCTGCACCTGCAGCAGGATTACGCCTATCGCACCATCTGGGACGTGATTGGGCGCATTCCCGGCAGCGAGCAACCGGAGCAATGGGTAGTGGCGGGCAACCACCGC
>DATJFA010000046.1:0-7758 GCA_035496015.1 Terriglobales bacterium
TTCGGACATCAGCGCCTGCCCGTCCACCACCTTCAGCCCTTCCTTCTGCAGCGCGAACAGGACCGGCAGTTCGATGATGTCAATTCCTACCGGCTCCTTGTGCAGCCCGCGCATCTCAAGTTCAATCCTGATTTTGCGGGCTACATCCTCGGCGCGCCCCATCTCGGGCGTAATCGCGCCGCGCAGCATGGAAATGCCGGGGCGCGAGCGCTCGCCCAGCCAGGGACAATGCAGCTGGTGGTGGCGCGCGGCAGAGCCGAAGTCCCAAAGGATGGGCTCATCGTTCTGCGGCAGCAGAGTGAAGCGGTTGGCCTTGTCCTGGGCCCAAGTACCGATGTGCGTGGCCGTGAGGTAGCGCACATTGTTCATGTCGAAGCAGAGCAGCGAGCCCATTTCCGACTTGGCCAGCAGGGCCTTGGCGCGGGCCAGGCGCTCGCGGCGCAGGCGGTCAAAGTCCACCCGGTTTTCCCAATCAACCGCCATGGTTCCATAAGTTGGCAGTGCCATAATGCCTCCTGGGGACAGCTTCAGGATTTTCCGCAGAGTTTGCGCGCCGCGTCGAACACCGACTGCTCCGTGGGCACGGTGGTGTCTTCCAGCGGCGGTGAAAATGGAATAGGAACGTGCATGGCGCCCATGCGGCGCACCGGCGCGTCCAGATCGTAAAACGCGCCCTCGGCGATGACCGAGGCGATTTCCGCGGTCACGCCGTAGCGCCCATAACCCTCATCCAGCACGATTACGCGCGAAGTTTTCCTGGCTGACTCGACCAGCGTTTTCTCGTCCAGTGGCCAGGTAGTGCGCGGGTCAATCACCTCGGCGCTGATGCCGCTCTCCTCTAGCATAGCGGCGGCGCCCAGCGCCACCTGCACCATGCTGCTGGTAGCCACCAGTGTAATGTCTTCGCCTTCGCGCTTCACGTCGGCCACGCCGAAGGGAATAGTGTAGTCCTCTTCGGGAACCGGCCCCTTCAGCTTGTACATCATCTTATCTTCGAAGAAGACCACTGGGTTCTCGTCGCGAATGGCGGTTTTCAGCAGGCCCTTGGCATCGTAGGGCGTAGAGGGCAGCGCCACCTTCAGGCCGGGCACATGGCTGAACCAGGCGTGCAGCGATTGCGAGTGCTGGGCCGCCGAGCGCCGCGTTGCCCCCAGCGTGGTGCGCATCACCATGGGCACCTTCCAGGCGCCGCCCGACATGTAGTGGACTTTGGCGGCCTGGTTCACCATCTGGTCCATGGTCAGGGTGATGAAGTCGCCGAACATGATGTCCACCACGGGACGCATGCCGGTCATGGCCGCGCCCACGCCCAGGCCGGTGAAACCGGCCTCGGAGATGGGTGTATCAACCACGCGCTCCTTGCCGAACTCTTCTACCAGGCCGGAAAGCACCTTGAAGGGAGTGCCCGCTTCCGCCACATCCTCTCCGATGATGAATACGCGCGGATCGCGGCGCATTTCTTCCGTCAGGGCCTCGCGGACCGCCTGGGCAAAAGTCAGTTCGCGCCCGTTTTCAGGCATAGACGTCCTGCTCCACTTATTCCGGGCTGGGATAGGGAGCAGCGATGGCGAACTTCACTGCCGTCTCCATGTCCTTTTTTACCTCAGCTTGAATGCGCTCGAAATCGGCGGGTTCGGCCAGAGCTTGCTCAGTAAGCCACCCGGAGAGCAGCTTCAGCGGATCGTGCTGCGACTTCCAGCGCTGCTCTTCTTCCTTAGAGCGGTAGTACTCGCGGTTGATGTCGCCCACGTGATGGCCGCTGTAGCGATAGGTGTTGCAGACCAGAAACGCCGGGCCGTCACCTCGCCGGGCGCCCTCGACCAGGTGGGTAGCCAGGCCGTAAACGGCGCGCACGTCCTGCCCATCCACGCTCTCGGCGTGAATGCCGAAAGCGGTGGCGCGGCCCATGATTTCGCCCGCCGTAGTCTCGGAATAATGCGTGTACTCGTTGTATAGATTGTTTTCGCAGACGTAGATGACGGGCAACTTCCAGAGTTGTGCCAGGTTCATCACTTCGTATAGCGAGCCTTGCCCCAGGGCGCCTTCGCCGAAGAAGCAGACAGCCACGCGGCCATTGCCCAGGCGCTTGGCGGAGAATGCCGCGCCGGTGGCGATGCCCACGCTGCCGGCCACAATGGCGTTAGCGCCCAGGTTGCCGGTGGCCGGATCCGCAATGTGCATGGAGCCACCCTTGCCCCGGCAGTAGCCCGCTTCCTTGCCCAGAAGCTCAGCGAACATGCGGTCGGGAGCCGCGCCTTTGGCCAGGCAGTGCCCGTGCCCGCGATGCGTGCTGGTGATGTAGTCGTCCGGGCGCAGCGCCTGGCAAACGCCCACGGCTACCGCTTCTTCTCCGGCATAAAGGTGGGCCAGTCCGGGCATCAGGGCGCGGGTGTAAAGATCGTTCACCTGCTCTTCAAACAGGCGGATGCTTACCATCTGCCGATACATGCGCAGCCAGGCTTCCGCGCCGATGCTGGCTGCGGCTTGGGGCTGCTGGGCCACTGTGGTCATCCTTGTACTCCTGACATTTCCGCCAAAACCTTAAACACGCAGGCAAAATCCTGCTTGGCTAAACCCATGGCGCGGGCGGCGGTGAGAAATTCATTCGCTACCGCGGTGGTGGGCAGAGGCACATCCAGCTTGCGCCCCATCTCGAGCGCCAGCAGCATGTCTTTCTGCATCATGTTTACATCGAACCAGGCCTCGTCGGGCATGTTGAGCACGAACGGCCCGCGGTATTGCACCATCGGCGAAGCCACCGCGCTATGGATGAGCACGTCCACCGCGGTCTCCCGCGCGATGCCGCTCTTCTCGGCCAGCAGGATGCCTTCGGAGAAACACATCATCTGCACCGCCAGGCTGAGGTTGGTGGCAATCTTCATGGAGAGCGCCAGGCCGTTATCCCCTACATGGGTGACCTTCGGCCCCAGATCGAGCAGCACCGGCTTGATGCGCTCGAAGCTCTCCTTCCGCCCACCGACCATCACCGAAAGCTTGCCCTGCTGCAGGGTGAGCACGCTCCCCGAAACCGGGGAGTCCACCATGTCGGCGCCTTTTTCGCGCACCTTGCAGGCCAGCGCGCGGCTGACTTCGGGGCTAACGGTGCTCATCTCGACCAGCACCTTGCCCTTGCTCAGGCCAGCCAGGATTCCCTCCGGGCCTTCGGCTACGGCCTGCAGCGCGGCCGAGTTGGTCACCATGCAGAGGACCAGGTCGGCAGACTCGGCCGCCTTGCGCGGCGAATCCGCCCAACGCATGCCCAGCTTAATGAGCCGTTCCGCCTTGCCGCGGGTGCGGTTGTAGCCGGTCACAGTGTGACCTTTGCTCAGCAACCGCTCCACCATATTGCCGCCCATTACTCCCAGGCCGACAAATGCCAGGTTCGCCATCTATCCGTGTCTCCCAGTCAGGAAGCGGGCCGGGAAAGAATTCTTTCCGCGCCGCCAGAAGGTATGCGCGAGTCCTCGCGCACTTGCTGCAAGTGGGCGCGCATTTCCGAGCGCGCCTGCTCCGGGTTCCGCATTTCCACCGCCTCCAGGATGCGGCGGTGATAGTACTGTCCCCGCTGCGGACCGCTGGGGTTCTGGAAGGTGCGCAGCCGCTGCTCGCGCAGCAGGCCAACAATGGAATCAATCAGCGAAAGAATGATGGGATTCGCCGCCGCTTCCGCCAGCGAAAGGTGGAAATCCAAATCGGCCTCGATGAATGCATCGCCGTCGTCGAGCGAAGCGTCCATCACCGCGACCGCCTCGCGCATGGTACCCAGGTGCTGCTCCTCGGCCCGCACGGCGGCCAGCGCCGCGATTTCCGGTTCCAGGATTTCCCGCACCTCCGCCAGGCTGCTGGCGCCCTCACCCTGGCCGATTTTGACCATCAGGTCGAGCGATTGGCGGATGGCGTGGGAAGTGCCGTTGGTCACAAATGTACCCCGGCCGGTGTAGGCCTCCACCAGGCCCTTCTCGCGCAAAGCTTTCACCGCCTCGCGGACGGCCGTGCGGCTTACCCCAAACTGCTCTGCCAGGTCGCGCTCCGCCGGCAACTGATCGCCCGGTTTGAGGTCGCCCTTGAGGATGGTCTCCTCAATCTGCTGCACGATCTGTTCATAGAGCCGCGATGTGCGGACTATTTTGTACATAAATTCACCCGCCGCTTCCGTGAAATGGCTGTTGCCGGCCCACTTACACGGCCCGGGAAATGCGCGCCTGTTTCGCCTCGTCTTCGATCCAGACGGTTTTGATGTTGGTGAACTCGCGAATCCCGTGGACGCCCAATTCGCGGCCGTGCCCGGATTGCTTTACGCCGCCAAAGGGAACGCGCGGGTCGGAAGCCACCATCTTGTTGACGAAGACCATGCCCGCTTCCACTTCATTGACGAAGCGTTTGCGCTCGAATTCGTCGTTGGTCCAAACGCTGGCGCCCAGGCCGAAGCGGCTGTCGTTGGCGATGGCAATGGCCTCGTCAACGTCTTTGGCGCGGAACAGGCAGGCCACGGGACCGAAGAGTTCCTCGCGGTAGGCCGGCGATTTCTTGGGGATGTTGGTGAGCACCGTGGGGGCATAGAAATTTCCCGGCCGCTCGCTCAGCGGCTTGCCTCCGGTGAGCACGCGCGCGCCTTCTTCTACGGACTTGGCAACGTCGCGCTGCAGGTCAACCACGGCATCGGCGGTGGCCAAGGGGCCCAGTTCCACGTTCTCCTGCATGGGATCGCCAATTACCAGCGCCTCCATTTTGGCGACGAACTTCTTTTCGAACTCGGCCGCAATTTCCTCGGCCACAATGAAGCGCTTGGCAGCGATGCAGGACTGGCCGTTGTTTTGCACCCGGGCCTTTACCGCGGTACTTACCGCAGCATCCAGATCGGCGCTGGGCATAACGATGAAGGGATCGCTGCCACCGAGTTCCAGAACTACTTTCTTGATTCTCTTGGCTGCGGCCATGCCGACTTGAATGCCGGCGCCTTCGCTGCCTGTGAGCGATGCGGCCATGACACGCGGGTCGTCGAGGATGCCCTCCACCTGGCCCGAAGTCACCAGCAGAGTTTGGAATACGCCCTCCGCGAAACCAGCCCGCCGGAAAATGTCTTCAAGCGCCAGGGCACATTGGGGGACGTTGGAGGCGTGCTTAAGCAGGGCCACATTGCCGGCCATCAAGGTAGGTGCGGCAAAACGCATCACCTGCCAGAAGGGAAAGTTCCACGGCATAACGGCCAGAACGATGCCCAGCGGCTGATAGCGGACATAGCTGCGGGCAGCGGTGGTCTCCACCAGTTCGTCGGCCAGAAAACGCTCGGCGTTTTCAGCGTAGTAGCGGCAAGCCGTAGCGCATTTGGCAGCCTCGGCCACGGCCGAGCCGATGGTTTTACCCATCTCCAGCGTCATGAGCCGGGCAAACTCCTGCTTTTCCCGTTCCAGAATGTCGCCCGCGCGCTGCATCAGGCGCGCGCGTTCAGCAAACGGGACCTTGCGGAATTCCGCGAAGGTAGCGGCTGCTTTCTCGATTTTGTTGTTAATTTGCTGCTGGGTGAGGGGCTCGAATTTCTTCAGAACCTGCCCGGTCGCTGGATTGATGGTGGCGATCGCCATGTCTGCCTCCTGGGAATTTAAGAACGAATCACGCTCGGCGATTATAGGTGAGCGCCCACTTGGTACGACCACCATACCACAAAGCCAATTTCGGTGCCAACCTCGTCCCCAGCCGTAATTTCGAGAAACAACCCGCTCTCGCGAGGTTAGTCAGGGCAAAACTGCTTGACAGCAATGTTCGCATGGTGGTAGAGCGGTCATACCAGTTTATTTTTTTAGGGGTGGTTTTTGGGCCAGGAGTCCACGCGCAAGCCAAGAAGGAGCACAACGACCTTGAATCCGAACGACTTAGAAGCGAAATTGTCAACGCGCAAACGCCGTACACCCACCCGTCGACAGTTCCTGCAAACCGCCGCCGGGGCTGCCGCGGCCATTGCCGGCTCCTCCGTCGCCGCCTGGGCCAATAACCACCCGCATCCTTCGCCCCAGAGCATCACCTATTTGGACCGGCGGATGTATATCCACAATATGGAGATAATCGCCCACATCCTGCCCGGCGAGGAACGCGGCGGCAAGATGCAGCTGATGACGGTGGGCGACCGCCGCTACCTGGTGCAGCAGGGCGCCTTTATTGACGTATCTGACCTGCGCAAGCCGGCCATGTACAACCCGCACGGCTGGCACGGCCAGCAAGTGCAGGTGGCCTGGAACCAGAAGCTTAAGAAATGGATCCTGATCAGCGAGGCGGCGGCACCCATTACCAGCTCGACGCCCACCGCGCCTGCCGGCAAGTACGATGATCCCAAGCTGCTGGACAAGTGGAGGAACTACAAGGGCCTGCGTGGTATCCGCGTCTACGACGTGACCAATCCGGCCAAGACCTCCCTGCTCTCGGAATTCAGCACCGGCGCCACTGGCTCAGGCACCCACCGCAACTACTACGATGGAGGCCGCTACGCTTACCTGGATACCGCCCCCGATGACTCCTTCATCCACCAGATCTCCTATTTTCGGCCGCTGGTGAACGGCAACATGATTGTGGACATGTCCGACCCCACCAGCCCCAAAGAAGTGTCCATGTGGTGGGTGCCGGGATCGCGCAAGGGCGAGGAGGCCGAATACGAGAAGTGGCAGTGGACGAAGCTGAAGTATCCAGAGAAGGACCAGACGCCGTTCGTGGGCCTGCACGGGCCCGTGTATGTGCCCAAGCGCCTGGAGGATGGCGGCAACCGCGGGTACGGCGCCTGGGGCGCCTTCGGGCTGATCATCCTGGACCTCTCAGATCCGAAACATCAGAAAGAGATCGGGCGCTTCGAGCCGCCGCCGCAGTATGGCGCCGGCGGAATCGCTTTCCACACCATCTGGTGCGGCGCCCTGGACAAAGGATTTGTGTTCGGCAACGGCGAGACCACCAATCCCGACTGCAACCAGGTATTCCTGCCCATTTGGGTGATTGATATCCGCGATGAGGAGCGGCCCACGCCCGTGGCGCAGTTCCCGCGGCCGGTGCCGCCGCCGGAAGCGCCTTACCGCGACTTCTGCTTCAAGCGCGGGCGCTTTGGCGCGCACAACCCGCCGCATTTGAAAGCTCCGGGCACGATTTCGCCCAACTTCATCGCCTATTCGTACTTCGATGGCGGCCTGCGCTGCTTTGATGTGGGCGACGTGCTGCGCCCCACGGAAGTCGCCTACTTCATCCCTCCGCAGGGCGGAGACTTGCACAAGTGGGCAAGTTGGAACCGCACGGTGGACAATGTGCTGATCGAGTGGGATCGCAACATCATTTACGCCGCGTCTGACACCGGCATTTATGCTTTGAGCTGTCCCAACCTGGGCAAGCCCATTCTCGATCCCATGCCGGTGAGCCACTGGTCGCTGCCGGGACTGAATGTGGGAGCGCCGTAGAGATATTTCATCATTCCGAAGTGGATCGTATGAACGTAGCGCCGGCTGTAGACGCCGAGAACTGGATGTGACCGGAATCACTGACAGCTCCCCTGCCTAATCTAAGATAGGACGCGTCTTCTCTTGCCCAGAGAAACTCCTTTCCTTCCTTCTCGTGGGAGGAGCGCATGCCCAAGCGAATCATCGTGACGCACTACGGCGGCCCCGACATGCTGCAGGTGGTTGAAGAAGAATGCGCCGAGCCAAAGCGCGGTGAAGTGCGGGTGAGAGTGCTGGCTGCAGGTGTTGCCTTGCCCGACGTGCTGGCGCGCGAGGGTATCCATCCCGAGAC
>DATJFA010000047.1:0-10175 GCA_035496015.1 Terriglobales bacterium
TGGGCGGCTGAGCGAAGCTCAGCTCGCTTTACAACTGCCGGGCTTCGCCCGGCTGCACAGGCGAGGGCGCCTGTGCCCACGTAATTCAGTTGGTATCGGCATGTACCAGGTTCCCAAGCTCACGGATTATTCGCCGGCGGCGCTGGATAAGGCCGTTGCTGAGCTGACCTCTGCTTTCGACGTCGAGAGACAACGCGCAACGGGCCACGAAGGAGTGAAGGCCTTCCGTGACAGATGGTTTTCTCGGAAGGCCGGCATTCTCACGCAAATCAACGATCTGTGGCTGAAAGCCGCGCCAGGAGAGGCCAAGCGCGAGGTCGGCCGACGGGTCAATGAGCTGCGAACGCGGGTGGAAAGGGACGTGGCCACAGCGCAGGAGCGCATGGCAGACCGCGCCGCCGGCGGCAAACTCCCGGCCGCGCAGGTGGACATCACTCTCCCCGGCATTCGCCGCCCCATGGGCGCGCGGCATCCCGTGCTGCAGGCGATGAACGACGTCATCGCGGTTTTCAAGTCCATGGGCTACTCCGTGGAAGAGGGGCCCGAGGTAGAAACCGACTACTACAACTTCGAGGCGTTGAACTTCCCGCCGGATCACCCGGCGCGGGACACCCAGGACACCATTTTCCTGGCCGGGCAGGAGAAGAAACCGGCGCGCGAACGTTTGCTGCTGCGCACCCACACCTCGCCGGTGCAGATTCGCACCATGCAGAAGTATCCGCCACCGGTGCGCGTGGTCTGCCCCGGCAAAGTGCACCGCCACGACACGCCTGACGCCAGCCACTCGCCGCTGTTTCACCAGGTGGAAGGTCTGGCGGTGGACACCAACATCACCTTCTGCGATCTGAAGGGCACGCTCGATCACGCCATGAAGGCGCTGTTCGGCTCGTCGGTGAAGACGCGGTTCTATCCTTCGTTCTTCCCTTTCACCGAGCCCAGCGCCGACGTGCAGATCAGCTGCCCATTTTGCGGCGGCAAGGGCTGCCGCACCTGCAAGCAGAGCGGCTGGATCGAGCTGCTGGGCTGCGGCATGGTGGACCCCAACGTGTTCCAGTTCGTGCGCGAGAACGGCTACGACCCGGCCAAGATCAGCGGCTTCGCCTTCGGCATGGGTACCGACCGGGTGGCCATGCTGCGCTACGGCATTGACGACATTCAGCTGCTGTTCCAGGGGGATGTGCGGTTTCTGGAACAGTTCGCTTAAATTGGCGATTGCAGATTGACGATTGACGAATGAACCCCGCTCTAGCGGACGAGATTGAGCCGATGGCCAAGAGCCAAGAGCCAAATGAAGATTTCTCCCACATGGATTCGCGAGTTCGTTGACCTGAAGGTGGACGACCGCAAGCTGGCCGAGGACCTCACGCTCACCGGCACGGCGGTGGAGTCCGTCGGCGAGGACGGCGTGTTCGAGATGGAGATCACCACCAACCGTCCCGACTGCATGAATCACTACGGGGTGGCGCGGGAATGCTCGGCCATTTACGATTCGGCGCTCAAGCCCATTCAGCCGCATCTGCCAAAGGCGCAGGGCAAGCCGACCTTCAGCATCGAGATTCAGGACGCCCAGGGCTGCGCCCGTTACACAGCACGCATCGTGCGCGGGGTGAAGATTGGTCCTTCACCGAATCGCATGATCCATGGACTGGCCAGCGTGGACCAGCGCTCTATCAACAACGTTGCCGACGCTTCCAACTACACGCTGTGGGAGATGGGGCATCCCACGCACGCCTTCGACCTCGACCTGCTGCAGGGTGGCAAGATCATTGTGCGCCGCGCCCGCGCCGGCGAAACCCTGAAGACGCTGGACGGAGTTGACCGCAAGCTCTCGCCCGATGACTTGATTATCGCCGACGCCAATCGCCCAGTGGCGCTGGCCGGGGTTATGGGCGGCTTCGACACCATGATCACGGAGCACACGCGGAACGTGCTGATTGAATCGGCCTGGTTCGATCCGGTGGCGATTCGCAAGAGTTCGCGGCGGCACGGCTTGCATACCGACGCCTCGCACCGCTTCGAGCGTGGCGCCGATTTCGCCGCCACCACCGTGGCCTGCGCGCGCGTGGCCCAACTTATTTTGCAGTCAGCCGGCGGCGAACTCGAGGGAGAGGAGATTGACGCGGTGGCGCGCCGCATCAGCCGCGCTCCCGTGCCGCTGAGCCGCGCCGAGGTGCTGCGCATTCTTGGCGAGGACATTGACCAGGTGGAAATCGAACGCATCCTGCGGCGCCTGGGATTCGGCGTCACTCCCGGGCGGGCCGCGATTGTAGTTTCCACCCGCAGCGCGCCTCTTGGTTCGGGAGGCGCGCGCGCCGCCGTGGCGGAGGAGCCCGCCGGGTACACGGTCGAAATTCCCACGTGGCGCCTGGACGTGGAGCGCGAGATTGACGTGATCGAGGAGATCGCCCGGGTCCACGGCTACAACCAGTTTCCCAACACTCTGCCGGTATTCGCCGGATCGGTTATCGAGCATCCGAACGCGGCCAAAGATGAGCGCCTGCAGTCGCGGGCGCTGGCCCTGGGTTATAACCAGGCGATTACGCTGACCTTCATTTCCGAGCAGGAAGCGCGGCAGTTTTCCTCGGCGCAGGCGGTGGAACTCGAGAATCCCATCAGCGACGAAGCGCGCTTCCTGCGCAACTCCATGCTGCCCGGCATGCTGGAAATGCTGGCCTGGAACCTGAATCGGGGCAACGTTGACGCGCGCCTGTTCGAGATGGGCGATGTCTTCGAACTGGCGGGTACGAAGGTGGATGAGCACAAGCACCTTTGCCTGGGCGCCACCGGGAATGCGGAAGCGGCGGGCGTGCACCGCTCTGCTCGCCTTTACTCCTTCTTCGACCTGAAGGGGGATGTGGAAACGCTGCTGGCGGCATTCGAGCACCAATCGCTGTACTATGACGCGCCCGCCGTGGAGTACTACCATCCCGGGCGCTCGGCCCGGGCGGTGATGGATGGCGCAACGGTGGCGCGCTTCGGCCAGTTGCATCCCGAAATTGCAGCGGCCAGGAAGCTGCGCCAGGACGTATACGTGGCAGAAATTTATCTGGACCGGCTCTACCAGCACTCGCTGCGGCAGGTACACTATGAGGCGCTGCCGCGGTATCCCGCGGTGGAGCGCGATTTTTCCTTCATTTTCGACGACCGCGTCATCTACGACGTGATTCGCGGGGCGGTGGAGGCGCTGCGCATTGCCCAGTTGCGCCGGTTTGTGCCGGCGGAAATTTTCCGCGGCGGCGCCATTCCCGCAGGCAGGTATTCCCTGCTGCTGCGGGCCACGTTCCAATCCGACGAGCGCACCTTGCGCGACGACGAAGTGGCGTTATGGTCCAGCCAGATCATTCAGGCGCTGCAGGGGCTGGGCGGGACGCTGCGAGCGTAGTGCGTGGATCGGGTGCCGCCCCTACGGGGCTCAAGCTTATTTTCTGCAAACTCTACCCAGGACTCCCGTCCTGGGCTTTACTATTTCGCGCCTACGGCGCTGACACGACACGGGGAATCACTCTCCTTGTGAGGACCACCTCGAAGGCCATGACTGGGTACCGGCTACGAGGTACTAAGAACTTGATCCAGCACTTCATCCCAGGTTCCTACCCGGCACAGGGCGCTCACACTAATTAATAGTTTCCACAGCCAACTGGGGTATACTGCCCGCAACCCAGGTAACCCAAAAATTAATCTTCAAGGATGAGTTTCACTCATGTCTGCAAAGGCGTTGTCTGCCGAGGTACCTACCGACGAATTTAGCGTGCTGGAAGAGAAGGTCTATCGCACTATTGAGCTGTACAAGAGTTCGCGGGAAGCCAGGTCCGTGGCGGAGCGCGATGTGCAGCGGCTGCGCCAGCAACTGGAAGAACGTGAAGAAGAGGTTGAACAGCTTAAACGGGAAGCGGTCGCCCTCAAGCGGGAGCGCGAGGAGGTCCGCACCCGGGTCGAAAACATGCTGCGCCAGATCGAGGCCCTGGCCGAAGAGGCCGCCGCCGATTAGGCGCGGACATCGCGAGCAGGAGGAGTCGAGCATGCAAGCTGCGGCCAAAGAACAGGCGGTAGCCCCGGTCACCAACAGCGTGCGGGTGGAAATTTTCGATCAGGCCTATAACCTGCGCGGCACCGATCCCGAGTACATCCGCCGCCTGGCGGAGTTTGTGGATACCAAGATGCGGCTGATCGCCGAGCAGACCTCCACCGTGGACTCGCTGCGCCTGGCGGTACTGGCTGCCCTGAACATCGCCGACGAATACCACCTGATGAAGCGCAAGCTGGAGAACGGCGGCATCAATGACTATGGGGCGCGGGCGCAGCGCCTGGCTGGCGCCCTGGATGAGCTGCTGCTGGAAGACAAGCGCCGCCTGGGTGAGCGCTCCGCCTAGCTGCCGCGGACGAAGGTGTGTCGGCAGTTTACGTTGAAGTATTTTCACGCCCCAAAACAGTCCTCCCCTGACTGCTCCGCGCAAGCTCCTTCCGCCAATCCCGTGCCGGTTGCTGCCCCCGCTCGCAAGCCGAATGCCAACTATTTACTTTGGTCAGCTTGCCTTGGGCCTGGCTTTTGCCTAGCATTTAGCTCGTAAGCCGGCCTGCCAGGTTGGTGAAGGCGGTAACCGTTTTTTGAACCAACAGCTGAATGAAGGGGGCTCGACTCGCTAAAAAGATCCTGTGCGCGATGCTCCGCCACGCGGAGATGCCTAATGGGTCGCGGCGGGCTCCCACCGTCCTGAGACGGGTTCATTCTCGGCCCGCCACACGGCTCAGTGGGTCGGCTTTACTGTTTCCGGTCTACGGCTGACGGCCGTTGCGCCTGAAGTTGTCATCCTGAGGCGCTTCCGGGCCGAAGGACCTGCTTTTCCGTCGCAATCCTTAATGTAAATCCCGCAGTCTTCCCGCCCGGTTGAGCATCTATAATTGAAACGGTGCTTCCTCGACTTTTTCAGCTCGGCAACTTCAGCCTGCCCACTTATGGCCTGCTGGTCGCAACCGGTGTGCTGATTGGACTATGGGTAAGCGTGCGCATGTCGCGCCGCCAGGGCATTGACGCGGAGAAAACCTGGAACCTGGGGATCCTGGTGGTGCTGTGCGGGATTCTCGGCGCCAAGGTGCTGATGATCCTGGTGGACCTGGGCTACTACACCTCGCATCCCGGCGAAATCTTCAGCCTGGCGACTCTGCAGGCGGGAGGCGTTTTTTCCGGCGGCTTCATCGCCGCGCTGCTGGCGGCGGCCTGGTACATACGCAAGCACCACATGCCGGCGCTGGCTACGTGCGACAGCTTTGCCGTCGGTCTGGCCCTGGGACACTCCATTGGACGGCTGGGTTGCTTCGCCGCCGGTTGCTGCTGGGGCAAACCCACCAGCCACTTCTGGGGCGTGACTTTCAGCAGCCCCTTGGCTCACGCCTGGGTGGGGACGCCGCTGGGAGTGCCGCTGGAGCCGACGCAACTGTTCGAGTCGGCGGTGGAACTGGTCAACTTCTTCATTCTTTACTGGCTGATCCGCCATAAGAGATTTGATGGCCAGGTCATCGGGGCTTACATGTTCCTCTATGGCTTCGCCCGCTACTTCCTGGAATTCATCCGCGACGACCCGGGCCGGGGGGTAATGTTTGGCGGCGCCATGAGCGGCACCCAGTTCATTTCCATCCTGCTGGTGATAGCCGGAGGGGCACTGTGGGTGCGGCGCGGCGTCGCCCGGCGGGCCGTGGTAGCGGGCGCAACCCGCTAAGTACCTTTTTTCACTAGGTGCTACAACTCCCAAGGGCAAGCTACCATCGAAGCAAAAGTATCCGTAGGCCCTTTCTGTCTGCTGTTTGCAGGTTCCCGGAACATAAAGAATCAGGTTCTTAGGGCTTGAAACAGCAACTTATCGCGCAGGCCGGCAGCCAGCCCTTAAGAATCGTCAAGTAAACGGGTCTTATTTCCAGTAACCCAATACAAAACGCATAACTTCCTAAATACCCAGTGAGGGGGAGAGATGAGTTCCAACATAAGCGTCACCTCACCAATTTCCGGCCCACCGGTGTGGAACGATCTCGAGCCCGGCTCCCATAGCGTGCAGTTTTACCGTAAGGATGAATTCCTGGCCGAGGAGGTGAGCCGGTTCCTGGGATCGGTTCTGGGCGCCGGCGACGCCGCCATAGTGATTGCAACCAAAGCTCACCGCGAGCAGGTGAGCAGGTTGATGAAGATGCGCGGATTGGACGTGGTTCGGGCCGCCCGCCAGGGGCGATACGTGTCGCTGGATGCCGCCGACACCCTGGCAAAAATTTCAACTGGAGGCTGGCCTGACGCCACGCGTTTTATCGCCGTAATTGGCGAAGTGATAGCCAGCGCCCGCGCCGCCACGTTGCGCGCGGATGCGCGGGTAGCCGCCTTCGGCGAAATGGTGGCGATGTTGTCCGCAGAAGGCAAATCGGAAGCCGCCGTGCTCCTGGAGCACCTGTGGAACGACCTGGCTAGAATTCATTCCTTCTCGCTGCGCTGCGCCTACCCTTTATCCATCTTCTCCCGCAGTGGCCAGGGCAGTACTTTTGAGAAAATTTGTGCGGCTCACACCCACGTGATTCCGTCGGAGCATATCACGGTGCTTACTTCCGACGACGAACGGCTGCGCACGATCAGCCATCTGGAACAAAAGGCAGAGGCGCTGGATGCGGAGATAAGCGAGCGCAAGAAGACAGAACTTACGCTGATGCGGAGAGAAGCGGAATTCGCCGACCTGCTGGAAAATGCGGTAGTCGGCGTGCAGCAGGTGGGGGCGGACCAGCGCATCCTATGGGCTAACCGCCACCTGTTGGGGCTATTGGGATATTCCGCCGGCGACTACGTTGGCCGCCAACTATCGGAGTTCCACGCTAAGCGCGAGATTTTTGAAAACTTCTGGCAGCGGCTGATGAACCGCGAGAACATCTGCGATTTCCCTGCCGAGTTGCGCTGCAAAGATGGCTCCATCAAACACGTGCTGATTCACTCCAACGGTCTGTGGGAAAACGGCCGCTTTGTGCGCACGCGCTGTTTCCTGCGCGACGTTACCGAGCACCGGCAGATGGAACTAGCCCTGATCCAATCGGAGAAGCTGGCCTCCGTGGGCAGGCTGGCGGCGACCGTGGCCCATGAAATCAATAACCCGCTGGCCTCGGTGATGAATTTGGTGTACCTGGCGCGCGATGAAGCCGGCTCCCGCGCTTCTTCGAAATATCTGGGGGAGGCGCAGGAAGAACTGGAGCGGATTGCCCACCTCACCAAGCAGACGCTGGGCTTCTACCGTTCGGAAACCGCGACGGCGCGCATGCGACTCAGTTCCATCGTAAGCAGCGTGGCGGGGATGCTCGGGCCCAAAGTGTCCAATAAACGGGTTGAGCTCACCATTGAAGCTGACGAGGACCCGGAAATCCTGACAGCGCCCGGCGAAATTCGCCAGCTCTTCTCCAATCTGCTCAGCAACAGCCTGGACGCGGTGGACGTGGGCGGGGTGATTCGTGTGCGCATCTGCCAGGCCGTGGAATGGAGCAATAGCGGGGCTCCCGGGACGCGGGTCACGATTAGCGATTCCGGCTGCGGCATACCTCCGGAAAACCAGGCCCGCCTTTTTGAGCCTTTTTTTACCACAAAAAAAGAAACTGGCACCGGGCTGGGTCTGTGGGTGTGCAAGAGAATCGTGGAAAAGCACCGCGGGACTATTCATTTCCGCAGCAGTACCACGCCCGGTAGGAGCGGAACCGCGGTATCGGTATTCCTGCCGCTGGCAAGCGCGGTTGTCGAACTTTCCAGCATGCCTCCGCGGGCAGCCTGAGTAGATGGCGCATCGCATTCTCATCGTGGATGACGAACGGCGAATTGCCGATACTTCAGCCCTTATCCTGCAGGCGCAGGGTTATCAAACCGCCGTGGCCTACGACGCAGAAAATGGGATTGCCCGCTGCCACGAGTTCCATCCTCACCTGATTCTGACCGACGTGGTGATGCCGGGCATGAGTGGTATTGAAATGGCCGTCGCCCTTCGCCGCGAATTTCCCGGTTGCGCCATCCTGCTGATCTCCGGACAAGCCGCCACCGCCGACATGCTGGAGTTGGCGCGACGGCAGGGACATGCCTTCGAATTGCTGGCCAAGCCAGTGCATCCCACCGTGCTGCTGAGAAGAGTGGCGCAGATTCTCAAGGCCGGCGATGCCGTAGCAGTTACGAAATAGCACTTGCCCGAAGACGGTTCAGGTTTCCGGCAGGCATTCCAGCCTCGACACTTTGATATAGAATGCAACGCCTCGGGAGGTGGCTTATGTACGACGCCATCATCATTGGCGCGCGCTGCGCCGGCTCTCCCACCGCCATGCTCCTGGCCCGCAAGGGATACCGCGTTCTTCTGCTCGACCGGGCGGCCTTCCCCAGCGATATTACTTCCACTCATTACATCCACACCCCGGGCATAGCCTTGCTGAAACGGTGGGGCTTGTTGGAGCGGCTGAAGGCAACGAATTGCCCACCCATCCGGCGAATCATCTTCGATGTGGGTCCTTTCGCCTTGCAGGGATTTGCACCCGACCCGGATGGAATAACAGAAGCTTATTGTCCCCGGCGGACAGTGCTAGACAAACTCCTGCTGGACGCAGCCGCGGAGGCTGGGGCGGAGGTTCGCGAACGATTTTCGGTGGAGCGAGTCACTCGCGAGAGCGACCGCGTAAGCGGAATTCAGGGCCGGTCCAGCAACGGAACGACAGTCATGGAAACAGCCAGGGAGGTGATTGGCGCGGACGGCATGCATTCCCTCGTGGCGCGCCAGGCGCAGGCGCCGGAATACAACGTGATTCCTCCCCAGGCTTGTTTTTATCTCAGCTATTGGAGCGGAGTACCGGCACAGGATGTGGAATGGTATCCGCGCGAGCACGCCGGCCACCTGCTGGCGCTTTTCCCCACCAATGATGGAATGGTCTGCCTGGGGGTGGTCAGGCGAAACGATGCCTTTGCGGAGTACCGTTCTAACATCGAAGGCTGCTACCTGAAAGGGTTGGAGCTTGTTCCCCAACTGGCGGAGCGGGTGCGCCAGGGCAAACGCGAGGAGTCTTATCGCGGCATGGGCGATCTGCGCAACTTTTTCCGCAAGCCATTTGGCCCCGGGTGGGCGCTGGTGGGCGATGCGGGGTACCACAAAGACCCGATCACCGGGCAGGGCATCACCGATGCTTTCCACGATGCCGACCTTCTGACGAGCGCGCTGGACGATGGATTTTCCGGACGCCGAGAACTTTCGGATGCGATGGCAGAGTACGAACAGCGGCGCAACCAGCGGGTGATGGCTATGCACGCTTTCACCTGCCAGATGGCGGCTTTACAACCGCCAACGCCGGACATGCAGCAGCTGTTTTCAGCGATGCGTGGCAACCAAGCAGAAATCGAAAATTTTTTTGGCACCTTCGCGGGAACGATTTCGATCCCGGAATTCTTCGCGCCGCAAAACATGGCCAGGATTATCGCAGCAGCGGGCGCGCAGGCTGCTTCAGCACAGTAGGCGCCTGGGGAGATGCGATCATGCACAGCGAATACGCGGAAGTAAACGGCATTCGGTTGCACTACAGGACTGCCGGTGAGGGCAGGCTGATCATGTTCCTGCACGGCTTTCCCGAGTTCTGGTACGCGTGGAAGAAACAGCTGGCACACTTTTCGCGCGACCACCAGGCGGTGGCGCCAGACATGCGCGGCTACAATCTTTCCTCCAAGCCTGCCGACATTGCCCAGTATGAGCTGAAGCTGCTGGTGGAGGATGTACGCGCGCTCGCCGACCACCTGGGGCATAAGCGATTCGTTCTCGCCGGGCATGACTGGGGCGGCGTGGTGGCCTGGGCGTTCGCGGCGGCACACCCCGGGTACCTGGAAAAGCTGGTCATTATCAACGCACCTCATCCTGCGGTTTTTGACCGGGAATTGCGGCAGAATCCGGCGCAGCAGCAGGCCAGCCAGTACATGCTCATCTTCCGCACGCCGGCTGCGGAACAAATCCTGGCCGCCGGGAACTTTGCCAACATGGAGGCCACGGTTCTGAAGCCCGGCTTGCAGCAGGGCTATTTTGGCCCCGAGGACCGGGAAGCTTACCTGCAAGCCTGGTCGCAACCGGGCGCGCTCACCGGGGGACTGAATTACTACCGTGCTGCCCATGCCGGGCCGGCATCCGCTGCGGGCGAGTAGGCGCAAGAGA
>DATJFA010000048.1:0-5441 GCA_035496015.1 Terriglobales bacterium
ACGACCGTTGGTGGGATGATTGTTCCTGGGAACGGCAGGAGCGACGCCATGAAATTCCGCATTTTTTTGTGGGCGTTTGCTGGCTTTCTAGTAGCGGCCGGCTGGGCTCTTTACGCCGCGGCGACTTTTCCTGAAGTCATCTCGCGAGCCAATCCGCTGGTGTGGAACCTTGCCCTGCTGACTCAGCCCCTTGCCTGGGCCAGCATTCATTTCAATTTTCCTGCTTCCATCTATCTGGTGTTCGCCAGCAATGCAGTCGCTTATGCTCTGGTCGGTCTGATCATCGCGAGCCTGCGGCAGCGATTGAGCCAGGCAACATAGTTACGAAACCAGACAGCACCTGACCCGTATTTTCGCTTTTCCTGAATCCTGCAACTGTGTTTTACTGGCGTGACCCGCCGTGTCCAACCCAGGCACCATGACGTCTTCATCGTCCGCAGTTCCAGCCGCCGCGGTCGCCAGCACCGTCGAACTGAGCAGCATCAGCAAAACTTACGATCATTTCGTGGCGGTTGAGAGTCTCTCACTGCGCATACAAGCTGGCACGGTATATGGCCTGCTGGGCCCCAACGGAGCCGGTAAAACAAGCACGCTGCGCATGCTGATCGGCATCATCGTGCCCGATGTTGGGGCAGTTCGCGTTTTCGGCGAACCCTTGCGCCGCGGCCACGTTCGGCGCATGGGCTATCTACCGGAAGAGCGCGGCCTCTACCGCAAAATGAAGGTGCTCGACCACCTGGTGTTCCTGGGCGAACTGAAAGGGCTGCATCGCAGCGAAGCCGCCACGCGCGCGCAACACTGGTGCGAACGCCTCGAACTGGCTGCGTGGACAAGCAAGAAGGTGGAAGAACTTTCCAAAGGCATGCAGCAGAAGGTGCAGTTCATCGGCGCGCTCTTACACGAGCCCGACCTCATCGTCATGGACGAGCCCTTCTCCGGCCTTGATCCGGCCAACACGGTGGAACTCAAGAACGCGCTGCTGGAGCTGAAGAAGGCGGGCAAAACCATCCTGCTTTCCACTCACCGCATGGACCAGGCCGAGCGCCTGTGCGATTCCATCTGCCTGCTTAACCACGGACGCTCGGTTCTGCAGGGCGACCTGAGCCGCATCAAGGCCGGCTACGGCAAGCGCCATGTGCAAATCAAGTATGAAGGCGATTCCAGTTTTCTGCGCGAACCGCGTCTGGTGCAGTCCTTCAACGATTACGGCAATTATGTGGAAGTGCGGCTGGCGCCCGGCGCAGACCCGCAGGACCTGCTACATCTGGCCAGCGCCCACGCCCGGCTCAGCAAATTCGAACTGGAGGAGCCTTCGCTGGAAGAAATCTTCATTGACGCGGTGAACCAGCCCCATGCGTAACATGTGGCTCATCATCCGGCGGGAGTACCTGGAGCGCGTGCGCACTCGCTCCTTCCTTGTGCTTACCTTGCTGCTGCCCGCCATCATGGCCATGGCTTTCGTGCTCCCCTTGCGGTTGGCCTCAATGAGCGTGGGCCGTCCGGAGCACCTGGTGCTGGTGGTTTCCAGCCAGCGCTTCGGCGAGGTGGTGCGCCGGCAACTGCTCTCCCAAACTCCCGCGCCCAATGAGGAAGACACCGGCGAGCAGATCAACAATGCGGGCAGCTCCCGCGCTCATTACGTCATTGAAGTGGACGCCCATGCCACCGAGGATGAGCGTGGCCGGCTGCGCGCGCAACTGGCCGCGGGCACGATTGACGCTTATCTGTGGCTCACCGATGACGCCATCGAAGCAAAGAGAGTCACGTACACCGGGCGCAACATGGCTGGCCTGCTGGAGCGCTCCTGGATCAAGGACGGCCTGGGCCGCGCCTTGGTCGAACAGCAACTGGCCGCGCGCGGGCTGACTTCAGCCCAGGCCGAAGAAGTGCTCAGGCCGGTGCAGGTTGAGACCGTCCGCGTGGAGCACGGCCAAGAGGGCAAGAGCGATGATAGCGCCATGTTCTTCGCCGTTTTCGCCATGGTTATGCTGCTGTATGTGGCCGTCATCTTTTATGGGGTTTCGGTAATGCGCTCCGTGCTGGAAGAAAAAAACACGCACATCATGGAAGTATTGCTCTCCTCCACCACCTCGAGCGAGTTGATGGCGGGAAAACTGCTGGGCGTGGGCGCTGTTGGCCTCACCCAGATCGGCATCTGGATGGTGATGGCCGGTGTGATCGCCCTGCCTTCGCTGGCCTTCTACCCCAGGTTGAGCAGCATCCGCATCTCTCCCTTTGCTCTGGCCGCCTTCGTGCTCTTATTTCTGCTGGGCTATCTGCTGTACAGCGCGTTCTATGCCGCGATCGGGGCGGTGGTCAGCACTGAGCAGGAAGGCCAGCAGATGCAATTCATGATCGTGTTGCCGCTCATCATCGCCGTGTTCCTCATGGGCCCGGTGATGCGCGCGCCCGATGCGCCGTTCGCCATCTGGGCTTCGATGGTTCCTTTTCTCTCGCCGGTGTTGCTCTACTTGCGAATTGCGGTGCAGCCGCCGCCGGCGTGGCAGATTGTGCTGTCGCTCGCGCTGCTGATGGGGACGATCGCTGGAATGCTGGTGTTGTGCGCTCGGATTTACCGTGTTGGCGTGCTCATGTACGGCAAGCGGCCCACCCTGCCGGAAATTGTGAAGTGGCTGAAATATGCCAAGGCGTAGAGTCCGCTTCTCAGGTCTGCAACCCTGCGCGTGAATAAGAGAGCATCAGGCAGCCGTATGACAGCGGCCAGAAAGCCATTCCCGTGAGAGGCCCGAAGGGAAGGCGTCATGCTGAGGGCCTTTCAGGCCCGAAGTTGAGGCGGTTAGCGGGCCTCTGAGCCCCGCTGCCGAAATCCTGAGCGCAGCGAAGGACCCCAGCATCTCGCGCGCATGGCCATGATCTCAGACTGCCCGCGAGATCCTTCACGGCTGAAGCCGTTCAGGATGACGCTCTCAGATGCGGGCTCTTTGCCTAGTGGCCCGCCGGCATGGCGCTGTCCATGAAGCGCACCACATCCTGCTTCAGCTTGGCCAGCGCCTGCTCGTTCACATAGACCATGTGACCCGAATCATAGGTTTCCACCGATATGCCTTTGCGGAAGTTCGCCGGCAGGTTAAGGTGATCAACCACGTAGTTGGCCGCGTAGTACGGCGTAGCCAGATCGTAGTAACCCTCCAGCACCAGCACCTTTAAATAAGGATCCTTAACCATGGCCGCGCGCAGCGCAGTCGCCGTATCAGGAAACCCTTTTACCGCCGAGCCCCAGTTCCACTGCCTCCACAAGCCTTCGCCCATGGCGAAGACGAAATAGGGCATGTCGGTTTTGTAGCCCAGGTCGTTGCGCACGTAGTTGTTGAACATGGCGGTGAAGGGCGGCAGCAGCGCCGACTCCGCCGGATCATAAAAGGGCGTGTCCATCAGGCCCTGGGGGTCGGGCCCGGTGTAGCGGCCGTCCAGGCGGCCTACGCGCAGTTTCTGGTCAATCAGCAGATAATGAGTGAACTGGGCCACGTCAATGCGGAGATCGGCCTGGTCAATCACTTCCTTGCTCAGGCCGGTGTAGCGCGACATCTGGTCAATCACCGACTGCCGTTCCTGGGGGCTCATGGCGTCGCCCTTGGCCAGCGCCTGCGCATAGGTGGTGGAAGCCCACTGCTCCACCTCCGCCCGCGTCTTGGCCAGGTCCTGGGTCAAATCAGGCGCCAGTTTGTGATGGTAGGCCGCGATCATGGTGTAACTGGGAATGATCAGGATGTAGGGCACGTCGTTGTTTTTCTGGAACTCCAGGGTCTGGAAGTCCATGGCTGTGGACAGCAGCACGATGCCATTGAAGCTGATACCGCGATCCGATAGATAACCAGACAAGCCCGCGGCCCGCGTCGTGCCGTAGCTTTCGCCGAAGAGGAACAGCGGGGAAGCCCACCGTCCGTAGCGTGTGATGTAGAGGCGGATGAATTCGCCGAAGGCGTCCAGATCGCCCTCCACGCCCAGGAATTTCTTGGTGGTGGCTTCATCCTCGGCGCGGCTCCAACCGGTGGCCATGGCGTCCACCAGCACCAGGTCCGATTTGTCCAGCAGCGAGTACTGATTGTCCTGCAGGCGGTAGGGCGCTGCCGGCATGAAGCCTCCGGGCTGCAGCACAACGCGCCGCGGGCCCAGGGCGCCCAGATGCAGCCACACCGAGGAGGAGCCTGGGCCGCCGTTGAAGGCAAAGGTCAGCGGCCGTTGCGCAGGATTCTCGCCATCCAGCGTATAGGCCACGAAGAACATTTCCGCTTCAATCTTGCCGTCTTCACGCTTGATGGGCAGCCGCCCCGCGGTTGCCGTGTACCTCAAGACACGTCCATTGACGGTGGCCTGCTGATGCGTGACCGCGGGCGGCACTTCGCTCACATCGAAGTGCAGTTCCTTGCTTTCTTTGCCGGCCTCCGGAGCGCCGGGCTTGGCTGGGGGCGCCGGTTGGGCGCTGGGCGCTGGCGTGGTTACTGGCGTGCTTTCCGCCGGCGCGGCCGGCGTGGGATTGGTCTTCTTGACTCGCGATTTTGGCGGCTTCTCCTGTTGCGCCAGCAAACCCGTAGCTAGAATGAATACCGACACCACTATGCCCAAAGTGCGCATCGCCACGCTCCTGATCTATTTGTGGACTGCTTTGTAAAGACGAGACTGGACAGCAGGATTGGGCATTATAGCGCCCCGTGAGCCGCTCGTTCGACTACCCCTTTTCCACCACAGAGGCACAGAGATTTAGAGGAATGGGTGACTGATCATTAATGATTTTTTGAATGATGCATTCACCACAGACGCAAGTTCGATGGCAATCGTCAATCCTAAATCTTCAATCGTCAATTCCTCTGTGGCTCTGTGCCTCTGTGGTGAATACGCCTGTTGCCGCCGGACGCCGCCGGAAAAAGATGTACGCCACCGGCCCCAGCAGCAAGGCCACAGGCCCCCAGCGCATCCCGAATGAATCGCTGCCCAGCAGGGCCACGCCGCTCATCACAATCGGCGCCAGCACCGCGTACATCAATCCTTTGCGCCCCCATGGTATGCGGAAGGCGCGCGGCAAATCGGGCGCCTTCTGGCGCAGTTTCCATGCTGACAGCACCGTAAGCAGCGAGGTGGCGATGCGCAGCCAAACGTATACCGAAATCAGCTGCGTCAGCGAATGCCAGGCAAAAACGGCATAAATAGCACAGGAGATCACGATGGCCGCCGCCGGCGTTCTATAACGCGAATGCTGCCGCGTCAGCCAGCGCGAAATGTAGCCATCTTCCGCCATGGCGTAGGGCATGCGAGTGCTGGCCAGCACGGTACTGTTCAGTAGAGACACGCTGGCAATGGTCGCCGATACTGTCATCCACAGGCCCAGCCAGCGCCCGCCGATCAACTCCGCCGCGTCGGAAAAGTATCCCGTGTGCCATTGTTGCCAGTTGCCCAGCGCGCCCAGGGCGCAAAGGGTCGGCAGG
>DATJFA010000049.1:0-5604 GCA_035496015.1 Terriglobales bacterium
AACCAGCACAATCTTTCGCCCGCGCGTGATCTCGCCGATGCGGGTTACCGGCACGCCCGCTATCCGGGCAGGGACCTTGCCCCGGGCGGCAAACAGCAGCTCGTAGTCTTCGCCGCCGTGCAGGGCGAAGCGCAGGTTAGCGGGGCCTCCGGCCACGGGCAGCTTTTCCGCAAAGATGCGTGCTCCCACGCCGCTTTCGTCGCACAGATGACGCAGGTCAGTGGAAAGGCCATCGCTGAGGTCAATCATGGCCACCGCGAGCTCCCGCTCCCGCAAGGCGCGGCCCACAGCCAGGCGCGGGGTGGGAAAGAAATGGGCGGGGTAGTGGCGCGGCTGAGGCTTCTGAAGCGAACCCCTTAGCAGGCGCTGCAGCAGCAGCGCTGAGCCGCCCAGTTCGCCGGTAACGTAGAGCGAATCCTCGGGACGGGCGCGCGAGCGCAGGACGGCGGTGCCTTTGGGTGCCGAGCCCAGCACGACGATATCGGCCAGCACGCCGGCAGGCGATTGGGCGGTGTCGCCCCCAGCCAGCGGGACTCCATATTTTTTAGCCAGAGCCAGGAAGCCGCGCAGAAAGCCATCTACCCAGCGCTGCGGCAGAGCAGCAGGTAAAGCCAGGGAGAGAAAGGCTGCCAGCGGCACCCCGCCCATGGCGGCAATGTCGCTCAAGCCGCGCGCAAGGCAGCGATGGCCCACAGATTCGGGCGGGTGCCACTTGCGCTGGAAATGCACCCCCTCCAGGCTGAAGTCGGTAGTAACCAATAGCTGGTGACTATGGGGCACTTGGAGCAGGGCGCAATCATCTCCAATTCCCCTCAACAGGGCGGCAACCCCGGGGCTACTACGCCCCGTCAGACTAGTGTCACTTCGCCTGGAACCTGGGACAGGCCCGTAAGTCTGTGCCCGACGGGCAATTCGCTCGATAAGTGCTTTCTCGGGCAAGGGCACGCCCCACAACTATAGCAAGCCGCCAGAAGGTAACCTGCGGATAGCCCAGTGGTACAAGAACTTAGACGCGACAAAGGAGGTCACCCCGGTAATGGGGCCTAAGGGGTTTACCTCGTTGACAGGGGAGAATCTACTTTGTTACGGTGGCTCAGTTGTTTCCCCTTGGCTGCGGTCTGAAAGGCGGAAGTTGTTGTGGTTGTAGGGCCTTGGCCGCAAACTAACGAACCGACGGGCCTTAGCCGGTTCAGCCGGGTCAAAGCGGCTACGTCATCAGTCCTCTCCCCCATTGAAGAGGAAGGCGTAACCGGGATCCGAGAGGGGCTTTTGAACCAACGGCGGCCCGTTTTAGAGCAGTTATATCCGGTGTCGTAGACGCCTAAGCGCACATAGGAGAACTATTGCGTAAACGTTTCTACATACTTTTTGTTGCCCGGGATGCCGAGGGGCAGCTGCACAAGGTGCAGATTCCGGTCTATTACCTGTACGTCCTGGTGATCGGGGCGGCCATTGGTCTGCTTAGCGTCACCGGCATCATTGGCTCCTATACCCGCATGCTGAGCCAGGTTTCCCGCTTCAACCAGCTGAAGGACGAGACCGAGTCCCTGCGGGCGCGCTACTCCAAGCTGGAGCAGTCAGAACGCGAAAAAGATCTGCAGGTGGCATCACTGGGTTCGCTGGCCAGCGAGGTTTCTGCTCTGTACGGCCTGAAGCCGGATCCGATTCTCACCAGCAGCCCGACCGGAGGCTTTGAAGATCAGCAGGTGGGCGTTTCCATGGACCAGCTGCATGCCTTGCGCAGCTCGGCGCTGAGCGGAGCCACCATGATCGCCATCGGGATGAACATCAGCCACCCGGTGAGCATGAATGACTGGATCCGGGCCTCCGCCGCGCCGGCTCTGTGGCCGGTGATGGGGCGCATTACCAGCTCGTTTGGCGAACGCATTGATCCGTTCAACGGTGAGGGTGCCTTCCACCGCGGCGTGGATATTTCCTGCGAGTACGGAGAACCGGTGATTGCGCCGGCCGACGGCGAGGTGGCTTTCGCCGACTTCATGAATGGTTATGGCCGCGCCGTCATGCTGGAGCACGGGCATGGCTTGAGCACGCTCTACGGCCACCTTTCCAGCTTTGCCGTAGTGGCCGGGCAGCAAATACACCGGGGCGACGTTATCGGCTACATCGGCGACAGCGGCCGCAGCACGGGCCCCCACCTGCACTACGAAGTGCGCATCAACGATGTGCCGGTGAACCCCTACAAATACCTGCGCATCACCGTGGCTCGTGATTTCGGCGTAGAGCACGGGTCCTAAAAAACCAGTGGTCAGTGGTCAGTTGTCAGTGGTCAGTCCTGCGCGCCACTCTTTTCCTCGCCCTTTCCCGCAAATGAAAACCGCAGAGGACGCGAAGGACGCAGAGATCTGTTGAATTGATCTTTTTTTCAAAAGCCTCCGCCTACTCGGCGTACTCTGCGGTTAGGGTTTACGGCGGCGCTTTTTCTTGGCGGGCGGAGCAGGAGGAGGTGTGGGTTGGGCCGCAGGTGCGACCACTTCCGGCGGGGGTTCGGCAAACGCCTTCTTGATGAAGTCCAGCGGCACGATGGCGGTCAGGGTCACCCGGTTTTTGTCCTGCACGATCTTCAAGCTGTCGAAAAAGGTTCTCACGTCCTTATCCCCCGGCCCAGCGGACGCAATGGTGGGCTGCAGGCCATGAAAGATGGTAAGCAGCGCGCCCAGTTTCTCCGCCATCAGCGAGGCGCGCGGCTCCTGCTCGAAGAAAGCATCGGCGCGAATGTGGATGGCGCGCAGAAAACGCACCGAGGCCACCAGCACGGAGCCGCTCAGCAGCTGGCGGTAGTCTGGCGGCAGTAGCGCGTCGGTTACCTGCCCGCCCGACAGTTGCGCGGGATTGTTCACGATGGCCCAGGCCAGGCTGCCAAAGGGCAGACGCCGATAGTAGCGGCGTAATAGGGCCGGGCCGCCGAAGGGGGAAGCCAGCTTGCGCGAGCGGTCAATAATGCCGCGAATGACCTGCGGATCGTCGGAATTGGAAACCGCCACCGTGCCCACGGAGAGCATGGCCACGCGCACCGTGCGTCCCTCCAGGGGAATATCGAAGATCTGCACCCCGCGGTAGTCATTCACCGAATGCGCCAGCTTGCCCAGATAAGCGGCAACGCGGCTTGAGTTCCAGCGCCCAGTGAACACTTCGGTGAAGCGCATCTCGCTGCCGGGCGCTGCCGGCGTGCCGGCGTAATGTACCGCGAAGGCGGCTTCATCGAGGTCACGCTCGAACTGGAAGCCGGTCTCCTTAATGAATTCGTCGTATTCGGGTTCGTGGGGGACGGCCGGCACCTGCCCCAGGCGGTCGAGGCGGCGCACCCACTTCAAGTCCACGTAGGCGAAGGCATCAGCGCCAGGCAGCAGGCGCGCGGGTTCCGGCGGCGCCTGCTTGCGCAGGACCACCAGAACTGCCAGGGCGGCAACAACGAGAGTAACGCTCAGAATGGTAAGGCGAGTTCGTCGCCGCATAGGCTGTTCTTATCAGTCCCGCCGTTGTCTTAGACTTTTAGCCCGAGCAGTAGCGCAACCGGTCATATTTGGGTAGAATTTATAAAGAATTGCAAATGATAGCACTGCTGGGAAGTGGAAGGCGGGAGAGCAGTTGTTTGCACGTAGCCTTCCGTTTGTGCTAACCTTTTGTTTTTGTTCCCGAAGCGGGGGCAGGTTTAAGTGTCTGAGCGCGTCAGATTTCTGGCGGCGCGGACCGCTGGCGTAGCTCAGCTGGTAGAGCATCTGATTTGTAATCAGAGGGTCGGGGGTTCAAGTCCCTCCGCCAGCTCCAGGAAAAAGGACATTCAGGCGCTAGCAGTCGAGTGGTGGACCGGGCAGCAGCAGGGCAATTAATTTTTCCCGAGAACGCACTCCATACTCAGAAACGTGAAATGGCGTTGGGCGCGGAGAGAGCCTCCTCTGGCGTCTTTATTTTCGCGCTCGTAGCGTGTTCTGCCGGCGGGAGTCCGCACATGGAGGCCGGCGCTCGATGGCGCGGCGCCTGGCGAGGTTCCGCACAGGTGGCCGAGTGGTTAATGGCAGCAGACTGTAAATCTGCCGCTCCTTGCGAGCTACGGAGGTTCGAATCCTCCCCTGTGCACCAGATTTTGCTTCACGCCGGGCGTGAAGGAGTTTCCGTTGTCGCGGTTTTCGATTGCAATGCTCGCCTACGTGGCGCTGGGAATTCTGGCGGTGACCACGCTGACGCAGACGGTGGCGGTGGCAGGAAAGCAGGTTCCGCTCAGCTTTATTACCCTGGTGGTGCTGGGCATGTTCGCGTTTCGCACCTGGCTGCACCACAAGCGTGAGTTGCTGGAGCGGTCGGAGCCGGTGAACGGGCACGGATCGGCGCAGGGCCGGCGCTAGTCAAGGGTTGAAGTCAGAGCCGATGTAGCTCAGTTGGTAGAGCACTCCCTTGGTAAGGGAGAGGTCACCAGTTCAATCCTGGTCATCGGCTCCAGAGAATTGAGTTGCCGGCCGACGGCAGATTCAGCAGGGCGGGAGTAACTCAGTGGTAGAGTCACAGCCTTCCAAGCTGTTGGTCGCGGGTTCGATTCCCGTCTCCCGCTCCAGGCTTTGATTGGGCAGGGCAGATATGGCTCCAGGGTTCCAGCAGGCCACCATCAAGGTTGAGAACGAAGCGGTTTTTTCGGAATTGCGTGGCGCCATTGACCGTGCTTTTACCGCTCCGCAAGTGGAAAAGTTCCTGCGTGAGCTGAAGAAGAAAGGCTTGGGCGTGCGCGACTTTGATGCGGTGCTGGCCGGCGGATTTATCGAACGTGTCGACGCCACGCTGGCCAAGGCGGGCAAGACCGCCAAAGGACTGTGGCAGAGCTTGCCGCTTTCCGACCAGGGCCAGGTGAAGGAGTTTTACCTGGTGCGCCTGGAGCAGGTGGACGTGAAATGGCGGGCCAAATTCGCCACCGTTTACAGAGTTCTTTAGAGCGCGCGAGAGATTAGGAGCAAAGCAGCAAATGGCGAAAGAGAAATTTGAGCGCACCAAGCCGCACGTGAACGTGGGCACGATCGGGCACATTGATCACGGCAAGACCACGCTGACGGCGGCCATCACCAAGGTATTGTCCAAGCACAACCCCAAGGTGGCGTTCCGTTCGTTCGATTCGATTGACAACGCGCCCGAGGAGCGGGAGCGGGGCATTACCATCGCCACCGCGCACGTGGAGTACGAGACGCCCAATAGGCACTACGCCCACGTGGATTGCCCCGGCCACGCCGACTACATCAAGAACATGATCACGGGCGCGGCGCAGATGGACGGCGCCATTCTGGTGGTGGCGGCCACCGACGGGCCCATGCCGCAGACCCGGGAGCACGTGCTTCTGGCGCGCCAGGTAGGCGTGCCCTATATCGTCGTGTTCCTCAACAAGTGCGACGCGGTGGACGATCCCGAACTGCTCGATCTGGTGGAACTCGAGGTCAGGGAGCTGCTCAAGGGCTACCAGTTTCCCGGCGACGACGTGCCGGTGGTGCGGGGCTCGGCGCTGGGCGCCTTGAACGGGGAAGAGAAGTGGGAGAAGAAGATTGACGAGCTGATGGAGGCGGTGGACAAGAACGTGCCCCTGCCCAAGCGCGATATTGAAAAGCCTTT
>DATJFA010000050.1:0-3318 GCA_035496015.1 Terriglobales bacterium
ATCCGGTCCCACGCGGCCCAGCAAACGGGAGAGGCGTTCGAGTTCTTGCGACCATTGCTGCAAGTCCTGCATGACTCAATTGTAGGTGAATATACTTGCATGATGCAAGCAAATAATTACTTGGGCTATTTAGCAACCAGCTCGTCGTCCGCGCAAACCTTAGATTGGCGCTTAACAAAACAACAGTGGAATGTTTGAAGCCGCCTTTTTGTGCATTTACGGAGTGACCACGGAACTGCGCCCTGCGCACCGCCCCGTCCACCAAATGGTTACTAAACGCAACATTCCTGCAGTGACCTTTTTCCTGCGCGGGAGTCTAACGTTGCAGGCGGGGGTGAGGTCCTGTTGAAAAATTCCGAACCGATTCCCGCCCCCCTGCGTATCTAATCGCAAGATCGTGGTAGAGGCAGAGTCGAGGTCTGAAAAGAGGTATTCAGTATGGCTGTCGGTCAGAACGCCACCGTACGCTTGAGCGGCGGAGACGCATACGTCCAGGAAGTTCTGCGTACCGCCCACCAGGAACTGCTTGCCTTACTGCAGCAACGCGCCGACATCATGAAACGCATCGGCACGGTGAAGCAAACCATCATCGGGTTAGCCAATTTGTTCGGCGATGATGTGCTCGACGACGAACTGCTGACCCTGGTGGACCGCAAGCCCAACGGGCGCCAACCGGGCTTCACACGGGCTTGTCGCACGGTTCTGATCGAATCCAGAACAGCGCTGACCGGGCGCGAAGTGGTGGCCCAACTGCAAGAGCGATTCGCAGGAGTGCTGGTGAACCACAAAGACCCCCTGGCCTCGGTCACGACGGTTTTGAATCGCCTGGTTGCTTATGGCGAAGCTCGTTCGTTGGTGAATCAGACCGGCAAGCGCGTGTGGGAGTGGATAGCGGAGAGCCAGGAACGCGGGACCGGGATGCCGGAGGCGTCACCGGCGTCCTGAAGCTTGCTGTGCCGCCGGCGAGTTCCTGGCGTAAAGCTGGACCTGCAGATTTCCGGCGAAGCTTCGCTGTTCCGCGACACTGTAGTTTATCGCCAGAGACCGCTGCAGGGCGGCGGTCGTGGGATCCGGTTCGCCGTCCTTAAGCTGGTTGTGAGCCAGCACCAGCCAGACGCGGGGATAGCGGCTGGGAATTTCCGCCAGCGGCGCGTTTCTGGCATTGGCCAGAAAATCCATATAGGACAGCCTGCCTTCCTGACCGTAATCCGGGAAAATGACACGAAGCTCGAGGCGTGGCGGCTGCCCGTCCGCATAATATTCAAATGGCATGCGCGCCTGCGCGGAGTGGAACAGAATACCGTCGCCTGGGCGCGTATTCTGCAACACATATCGCGTGGAGCCGCGCCAGTCTTCCCTGGCCAGATCGAAATCAGCGCGATAGTAGGCGCAAGTCCCCCGTACAGAGAGCGCAAGCATGACGATAACCAGAATTCCCGCCAGCCAGCGCGGACGCAGCCTGGCCAGTCCGGCGGCAGCCAGCAGAAGCAGCGGAGCCACGCAGGTGAGCATGTAGCGCGGCAGAAAGACCGGGCGAATGAGGGAAAACGCAAGCGTAATCAGCACTGGCACAAAAAGCCAACTCAGCAGAAACAGGTAACGCCAGGAAGTAAACGTCAGCTCACGGGCAGGCCATCCGCCAGCGGCCAGAGCAACCGCACAACAGCCGGCGTACAAAAGCAGGAGAGCGTCGCCTCCATTCCCCGCGAGGTCGAGCAGGAAGCGGTGCAGTTCTCCCAACCCAGGCTGGTTAATCCAGCTGAGCGGTCCGGTTCCGCGGGAAACAATGAACACCGCCAGGGGCAGAAACAGCAGCCCCATGGTCTTCAGGCTGCGGCGAAACCCCACGCTCACCGCCGGATCGCGGCGCAAGAAATAAAAAGCTGTCCACTGCGCTATCACCCCTAGCAGGGCAAAAAAATGGCTGTAGATGGCGAGCACGGTGCAGGCGATGTATGCGTTCCAGCGACCACGGGCGGGCTTCTCAATCGCAGCCAGGAAGAACAGGCAGGAGAGCGAGCTAAGCAGCACGTACAAGCTGTAGCTGCGGGCCTCCTGCGCATAGCGCACCTGCCAGGCGTGAACGCTGAAGAGCGCCGCCGCAAGCATGCCGGTGGGCGAACTGAACAGCCGTTTGCCGAGCAGGTAGATAAGCGGAATCGCCGCTACCGAAACGATTGCAGAGAGGCTGCGCACAAAGTAGTCACCAGCGCCGAAATGCAACCACATCCGAAGCACGCCGTAGTAGAGGGCCATGTTGGCTTCGCGCCGCCACAGAATGTGCAGCAGGTTGGCAAAGTCGAGCCGGGCCAGCATGACGCTGACGCCTTCATCCAGCCAGAAGCTTTTGCGGGCGAGGTAGAGGAAGCGGAGAACGGCGCCGGCGGCCGCAATGGCCAGCAGCAGAAGGGTGATAATGCGCGGCGAGAGCTCGCGCCTGTCCTGCCGAAGTGTTTCAGGTGATGAAGCGGTGGCCGGCCGCATGTGAGGGCATTTTACGCCGCAAAAACTTCGTTGCCGCGGATTAACACGGATTAGGCGGATTTTCCCATATGGAACTGGAGGCCTTCAGCGTGACTCCAATACAACATCCGTGTTCATCGGCGTTGATCCGCGGCGAAGAAGTTGTTAACCGCCGATGTGGACCATGGTGCGCGAGGCAGGCACGAAGTCGGGCTCGCCAATGTGGTGACGCGCTTCCTTGCGCTGCATGACGCCGAGAATGAATTCGCGGAGTTGCTCATCGCTGGCGCCACGGCGCATCACGCCGGCGAGGTCGTGGTCCCAGATGGAAAACAGGCAGGTACGGATTTTGCCGTCAGAAGTGAGGCGCACGCGGCTGCAGTGCCCACAGAAAGGATGCGAGACCGGGGCGATGATGCCAATTTCGCCCACGCCATCGTCAAAGCGGTAGCGGCGTGCCGTCTCGCTGGGATGCCGCGGAATCTCGACCAGAGGCCGGAAGGCAGTCATGCGCTCGAGGATTTCTTCCAGGCGCACGACAATTTCCGGCGACCAGACGCGGTCTTCTTCCAGAGGCATGAATTCAATGAAGCGAACAACCACATCTTCGTCGCGGGCAAAGCGGCCGAAGGCGGTGATCTGGTCGTCGTTGAAGCCGCGCAGGAGCACACAGTTGAGCTTTACCGGCTTGAGCCCGGCGCGCCCGGCAGCGCGAATGCCCGCCAGCACCTCCTGGAATCCATTGGGCACGCGGGTAATGCGGGCAAAGGCCTGGGGGTCCACCGCGTCCATGCTGACGGTGACGCGGTTGAGGCCGGCATCCCTCAGCGGCTGCGCCATGGCGGCCAGCAGGTG
>DATJFA010000051.1:0-22458 GCA_035496015.1 Terriglobales bacterium
CCCGCATCCTGGATGCCGGCTGGAAAATCGTTTATGAACCGGAGGCCGCTGTTTACCATACCCACGATTTCTCCAGCCTGCGGCTTTTCCGGCGCTACTTTGACTTGGGCGTTGTCTACCGCCGCCTGAACATCTGGGACCGCAACAACAAAGCCATGCTGCTGCGCGACGGCGTGCGTTCTTTGCGGGAGAAGCTGAACGTGTCCCAGAATCACTACGGCATTGCCGCGAGGAGCGCCGGAGCTTGCCAGGACGCGGCCAAGTACGCCGGCCTGGTGCTGGGACGGAATGAACGCTTTATTCCCCGAGCGCTGAAGAGGCGCCTCAGCACCTTTGGATTATTTGAGTGAGGGGCGCGCAATCCATGCTCGGCTCCGCCGGTTCAACCGCAATGCCCGGAGCCGTAGCCTCGTGAGCGCCGGCACCAGTGGACTCGAGCAGCGTCTGCCCGTGGAGTCTTTTACCTACGTTGTGGGCAAGCGGGCGTTTGACATCTGCTTTGCGGCGGGCGCCATCCTCCTCACTGCTCCTTTGATGCTGCTGATCTCCCTGCTTATAAAACTCACTTCCCCTGGCCCCGTCTTTTTCCGCCAGCAACGCGTCGGCCTGAGTGGTAAAACTTTCTTCATGTACAAGTTCCGCACCATGCAGCACACCGGCCCCGGCGAAAGCGACCGCCTGTGGACAAAGCGCGACGATCCTCGCCGCACCCGGTTCGGCCGCTGGCTGCGCGCCACCAGCCTGGATGAACTGCCCCAATTTCTTAATGTTCTGAATGGCCAAATGAGCGTAGTCGGCCCCCGGCCGGAGAGGCCTTATTTTGTGGAACAGTTCATGCAAACGGTTTCCTTTTACAACACCCGTCACAACCTGAAAGTGGGGATTACAGGCTGGGCCCAGGTGAATGGCTGGCGCGGCGATTCCTCCATCGCCAAGCGACTCGAGCACGATCTTTATTACTTGAATAATTGGAGTTTCGGTTTTGACTTGCGCATCATCCTGCTGACCATCCTGCATTTGCTTTCGCCTAAGAACGCTTACTGAGTGGGCGACCGGTTTGGTGCCGAGTAGGCGTAGCAGTTCGCTCTCAATCATTGTGGCACGGGCGCCCTCGCCCCGTACCAGCGATGCATGCCTTCCTACTCGGTCACCCTTTGCCGCAACTGGCCACCCAACGCCACGGCGCATCCCATAAGCAGCCACAGCCCACCCATAACCTCGCCGTCGCCCAGCGTGTAGTGCACGGTGGAAGCAATTACAAATCCCGTCGCGCTGCCGAGTAGTCCCAATGCCAGACCTCGAGAGAACCAATCCTTGTCGCGCGCCAGCCGCAGGTCGTGAATGAGCAGACGGAACCAGGCCGCCACCAGCCAGGACCACATCGCCAGCCCCAGCACTCCAGCATCAACTGCAATCTGAATAGGCGTGGAGTGAAAATGGCTCAGCTTGTTGGGATATGCCTTGTAGGCCTGAAGGTTCCACTGGCGCCCATGCGAAAAGACGCTGTCCCAGCCGATCCCCAACAGGGGATGGTGCAAAATGAGCCGCGGACTATCCCTCCACATCATCACCCGGGAGCCATCCTCTTCTCCGTACCAGCGCGGAAGATGGCGCGTCTCTCGTGCCCAGAACAGGGCTGCCGCAATTCCCAACAGAATAAAAATTAGCGACATCCTGCGCCGCCTTTGTCCTAAGCAGAACATGAGCAGGAAGGAAACAAGCAGCGCCACTATGTAAGCTCGCGTCACTGTGAGCAACAGGCAGGCGGAGAAGAGGGCCGTAAGAGCGCCCAATGCAAATCGCTCTCCTAAACCCCGCGCGCTCAGCCACAGCCCGCAGGCCACAGCAGCCAGCACCATCATCAGGCCGGCATAAGGAATGGAGTTGTAGAAACCGCCTTGCGCCCGCAAAGGCGTGCCTCGTGCCAGGGCAGCCGTGGGATCGGCAAGCCAGTTGTCCAGGTCCGAGCGCGCAATCATAACGTCAAAGTGCTGCAGGGGATAAGTGCGGGCTACGCGCAGTTTGAGGTTGGTATCGCGCCGGGTCAGTTGCAGTGCTCGCTTCCATTGGCCTGGAGTGCGAGTGCGGTGGCCATTGATCTTCTGGATCATGTCGCCGGACCAAAGCCCATCGCCGGCCAGCGCACAATCCCGCCGCACATACGCCAGCTGAGTCCCGATTCCGGCGGTATATTGCCATGCGGTTCGGACCCCGCTGATGAAGCCGGCGGCTAACAGCACGCCGACTAGCAGTTTCAGTTCACGGCTGCCCTGCACAGTACCGGGCACAATCAGAATCAACACGCCCATGCCGAACCAGCCCAGGCGCGTCCAGCTCAGCAGCGGATCATAGGAAAATAGCGCCGCGAGTCCGGCAGTCTCAAGGAAAATCAAAAATGGCAGGAACAACGCCTGGCGCTGCAGCAGCCGCCGCTCAATCATTGCGCGAGTCAGCCAAAGCGCGAACGCAACTCGCGAAACGAACTGGACAAAGTGAGGCGTGAAAGGAGCCCCGGCAGCTGCCAGCAGCAAAGCAACAAAGGCTCCTCGCCGCAGCCAGACAGCTGTCGATTCGCATTTACGAACACGGTACTGCCGGTTATCAGCACCAGGCAACTCAGCACGAATCGCTGGCGCGGCCAAGTCCGTCAAGGTATGCACGCCGGGCGCTCCGATGGGAAGTGTCGCTGGTGGGAAAAGATTTCTTGTACCCTCCGCACAGACATCCTGTCCTTCTTACAGCACTGGAACAGACCTCGTGGCTCTCTTTTGGTTACTTTTTCCCCTTGCTGTGGTCGCCGCTCCCGCAAATCCCGTTGCGGCCGCTGGCGGCGTCGGGCAGCGCCGTTCCTGGAAAGTTCTCTGCTTTGTGGTGCTGCCCGCCCTCTATTTGGGGATGTTCAGGGAATTCGCTATTGGGCACGGGACCATCGTTCCGCCCTCGCTGGTCATCGTCGGCTCATGCATGCTCCTCTGCATTCCCTTCTATGCCTCGCACTTTCGCCGGCTGCGGCGATTTCCCCTGCTGCTCCCAGTGGCTTGGTATTTCCTCGCCGCGTGTATTTCGGGGTACCACAGTGTTTCGCACTTGCATTGGCTGCGCGGAGTACTGGAGCTCGGGCTCGCGTTCTGTCTTCTTCTGCTCCCTTACTTTTTTCTGCACAGCCGAAGGGAAATAGAGCTGTGCCTGAAGGTGCTGGTGGCGCTGGCCACGGCTACGGTTGTCTTTTCCATGGCGCAGGCTGTGTTCTTTGCTCCTCTGCGTGGCCTGCTGCAACGCCTGTATCGCCTGCAAGACCTTTGGTGGATTGTGGGCTGGGGCTGGCGTGGCCGCCTGGCGGGTAACTGGCTCCACCCGAGCTACCTGGGATCGGTGCTGAACGTGGCCGCCCCCTTTGCCCTGCTCCATTACGCTCGCGCTGAAGCCGGCCGACAGCGCGCCTTAGCGCTGGCTTACTACCTAATTCTTGCGGCCGGAATCACTCTTACCGGCACGCGCACCCCACTGCTGGCGTTTCTGCTGAGCTCCGTCGTGTTCTTGCTGCTTGCACCATGCCGGCGGCACATCTGGAGGGCGCTGGCCGGCGCTGTAGTGGTGGCGGTCACGCTCTCCATGTTTCATTTTCGCCTTGCCCCGCCTGACGTAGGCTCCAAGGCGCTTTTGCCCAAAAGCTTTTCTCTGGCGGAGCGGCTGGAATTTCGCAATTCAAAGAACGCCGCCACCCTCGATATGCGCTGGATTACACAGGGCGAAGCTCTGCGTTTGTTTCGCGCCAGTCCCCTCTTTGGCATCGGCCTGCGCAATTACCCTGATCGGGCGCGCGCCGCCGATCCCATGGCCGAATTTTCCATTCACGATTCGCTTGTCCAGAATCTCGCTGAACTCGGAGTCTTTGGCCTGGCGGCGTTCCTGCTTCTGGTAATTTGCGCGTTGCGCGCTGATTTCCGCCCGCCGCTCTCCGCTTTTCCCGAGTTGCGCCCGCTCCGAACAGCCCTCTTCTGCTCTTCAGCTGCCATTCTGCTGGAGAGCTTGCTGGAGAATTCGCTTGCCATCTGGCAGGTGTTGGCGCTGTTCTGGCTGCTGCGGGGAGTCGCCCTGGTAATCTCGCGAAATCCAGCCGCGTTTCTCAACCGCCCCGGACCTGCCCTCGAGCCGGAGTACACAGGCCGGCCTCATCCCGGCTCGCAAGACCACCTGTTCGACCCGCTCGAAATTGCCGTTCGCTAAGGCGTTGCAGTAAAGCCCATTCAAAGTCGCGGGCTGATTTCTCGAAGTCATAGTTGCCTCGGATGAACTCCCGCGCGCGTTCACCCACCTGCGCGCGAAGGCCGGGGTTCTGAAGCAGAACTATGGTGTGCCGGGCAAGTTCTTCCGCCGTGTTGCCCACCAGAAAATGAACGCCCTGCTGCGCATTTATGCCCTCCGCTCCGACTGGCGTCGTAACCACTGGTAATCCCCCGGCCATCGCTTCCAGCACTTTTATCTTGATCCCCGCCCCCAGTCGCAGCGGAAGCAGGGCAATTTGCATGCGCGAGAGGCAGGCCTGCAAGTCGGGCACAAAACCTTCTACCCGCACTCGTTGCTGCCGGGCAATCCGTCCGGGAAGCTTCTCGCAACCTGCGCCAACCAGATGAAATGCGTAGTGTGGAACTTCAGTCGCAACCCGTGGGAGAATTTCGGTCGTTGCGAACGCAGCCGCGTCTACGTTCTCGCGCCGGTCGAAGGCGCCGCCAAATACAATGCTGTTGTCCTCCTTGGTGGCCAAAGAGAAGCTCGCACCTGCAGGCCGCGAGAACCACGGCTGCAACAGACATTGCCGCACGTTTGCTGTCGGCGCGAAAAGCAGTTGCGAGTCCTTTTCGCTGAGCGCACAAACCAGATCCAGCTTGCGCAGAGTTCTGGTTTCCCATCTGCGCAACCGCCGCGCCTCCAGACTGCCAGCTAAAGCGCAAAGACCTCGCCAGTTCTCCGCCCTTCTTGTCCAGAGTTGGGAAAGGACATCCTGGGCAATGCCCACCCGGAGAGCACCGGAACTTACGTCGCCGGCATACTGCCACATCGCCATGTTGTCGAAAAGGACGACATCGGGCCGATTGGATCGCACGGTTGAGGAGATCGCGTAACGAACGCTGCGCTTGTTCCTGACCGCCACCGCTGCCGGAAGGCGAGGCGCCAGTGCCAGGCCCAGCAAACGCGTGGCGGTGGTGATGGGAACTACGTCCCGGGTTGCGAAGATTTCCATCGCCCCGAAATCGCAACTTTCATGTTCGGTAGCAGTTGCGAAAGACAGCAGGTCCACCCTATGCCGCTGCGCCAAAAACCGGCAAAGCTGGTAGCTAACCTTCTGTCCGGCTTGCCGGGCGTTGGGGCAAGGCAAATGACCAGACACAAATAAAATTTTCATTGCGCCACAGCTTCGGCCAAGAGTTCACGCATGCCTGCCGTGCCTGCCTTCTGCCCCTGCTTTTGCGCCACCACCAGCACTCCGCCGCTGATCAGCCAGGGGTTCACTGCGTTTCCCAGCCTGCGGAGCATACGCCCCAGCCAGTTCAGCTCTCCGGGATACTTTCCCCGGAACGCAGGCAGGTCAACATACAGGCCAAGGCTCAGGCCGGCTTCTGCCCGGTCGTACTCATCGGTCGCGACTTCCCTCACTTGCAGACCTGCGGCAGCGGTGGCGCGCACGATGCCAGTGTGAGTAAACCTGTATTCCACAAAGTGCAGCGGACGCCGCAGCACTCGCTTCAATGCGGCCATATAAGCGGCGCGCAGTGGATGTATGAACAGCCGGCGAAGCCAGTTGTAGTACGGGACGGTCAGAAACAGGAGTCCTCCCGGGCGCAGCACCCGGCACATTTCGGCCAGAACTTGCTGTGGCCCGCCGGGAAAATGTTCCACCACGCCCAGCGAGATGCAGACATCCGCAAAGCCATCCGGAAATGGCATGTGCCGCACGTCGGCGGCGACCGCCGCGCTCTCTGGAGCCCGCCGCTTGAGTTCCTGCAGAGCGGGCAGGTAGTTGTCCACGCCGATTACGCGACCTCGCCGATCCTCCTGCAGATAAGCCACCCATGCTCCGTTTCCACAGCCTGCTTCCACGATTACCGGATTGCGCATACTGGAGAGCGCATTCGCCAGGTGCCGCCGCAGTTCTCGATGCCGGCACAGCTCGAGTTCCCGCTGCAGGTTTCGGTCTCGCCAGGCGCGACGCCATTGCTGCCGCGAATCGCGCACGTTGTAGACGGCATGCGCTTCCCTGGGCCATCGTTGCAAGCGCAGCCTCAGGCGCGCGAAATCCATGAACGCTCGCGGGATCTGGCGCGCTGTGTCGCTATTCCCCGCGATCGTCTCCGACACCGCCTGCTTCACACAGCGGAAGCCAAAGCAGGGCAAGAACGTCAGCCAGTGGCGCCACCTCGCATGCTTCCACATCACCGCCAGCCGGTTGCGGGTATAGAAGTACGTCTGGCGGCCCCCGCCTTCGTTGCGCAGGATGTCGAACGACCCCCGGTGCCAGATGACCGCCTCCGGCTCATAGAGCAGCCGGAACCCCGCTCGCCGCGCCCGCAGTGACCAGTCAATGTCCTCGGCCGAGCGAAACAGCAATTCGTCAAATCCGCCGACCTCCTGCCAGGCGCGGCGCGAAACCAGCATGGCGCAGGCACAGATGAAGTCCATCGATCTCGGCGCGTTCCACGCCGGTTTGTCCGGTTTCCGATAGCCAACATGGCCATTGCAGCCCGTCCACAGACTGAACGTGCCGCCCGCAAACCAGATGCGGTCGTTTGGCTGCCAGAAGTAAATCTTGGGGGAGACCGCCGCGGCATCGGGCTCCGCCTGCAAGCGCGCCACCAATCGGCCGATGCATTCCGGGTGCAGCACGGTATCGTTATTGAGGATCAGCGCATAATCGTTCTTTCGCTCAAAAGCTGCGGCCACGCCCTCGTTATTCGCGACGCAAAAACCAAGGTTCTCCTGATTGCGAATAAGTAAGACGCCCGGGAATTCGGCGGCTACAACTTTGCAGGATGCGTCGGTAGAACCGTTATCCACCACGATGACGTCCAGTGCCGGATAGATCGCTGACGCAAGTGAACTCAGACATTCCCGCAAGACCTCGCACCCGTTCCAGTTAAGGACGACAACTCCAACCCGCGCGGCGCTCGCGGAAGGAGCCACGGCTTGGGCCTCCATCGGGAAATTTACTGTATCCATGGGCTTATCTGGCCATCAGTGCGGTTGGCAAAATCTTGGGGCATCGCAAATCTGCTTTGCCCAGCAACATCAGCTGGTTTCTTCCTCTTCTCGTGAAAAGTGCCGCTGCCAGTCCCGAGGTATTTGAGGGCAAACATTGGATGCGCATCGCACGCCTGTTTCCCTCCTTCGGTGTGGCACAGGTTTTGCAGGCAGTCACCGGCTTCCTGGTCGCCCGATTTCTGTTCCCTAACGAGTACGGCCTGTGGAGTCTCTTTGCGGTTGTGCTCTTTTACTCGGCCCAACTGCATCTTGGCAGCATCAACTTGATGCACCAAGAGGTGCCCTTCTTCCTGGCCGGTAAGGACAGCGCAGCCGCGCAGCAGGTTACAAATTTCGCCTTCACTCTTTCACTCACTAACTGCGTTCTTGCCGCTGTCCTGATCTGCGCGGCAGCCGTGCTCTGGCGCCCGGCGGCCGCCAGCCTCCTGCAACTGCTCCTGCTGGCATTCCTGGTGATCGCCCAGGAACTATTCGTCTTTGTGAATTATTGGCTGCGCGCTTACCAGCGGTTCTCCGTACTGAGCAGCTACCTGAACCTTTACGCCTGCTGCAATCTGGTAGTGGTTGCCGGTTTGGGCTGGTGGAAACATCTCACGGGGGTGCTGCTCGGCTATGTCATCACCAGCGCTGGTGTAGCTGTCTGCTTCATGTTTCGACAACAGATTCGTGTGGCTTATCGACTGCGGATGCCGGATTGGAAGAGTCTGGTCAAAGCATTTCAGCTGCTGCTTTGGACCATGATGTTCATCTTCCTCACCACTCTGGACCGGGTGTTCATCAGTTGGCGTCTGGGAATGCTGGCGCTCGGCTTGTTCGGCGTAAGCCTGCTGCTTTCCAATCTTGTCTACAACACCGCCGATGTCGTGTTGCAGGTGCTGTTCCCCACAGCCAGTTCGCTGGCGGGAAGCAGGCAATCTCCACAAAGCATCGCGCGCCTGCTCCTGAACTCAGCGCGGACCCTCTCTTACATCCTGGCGGTGGTCCTCGGACTTGGATTCCTTCTCCTGCCAGCAGCGGTGCCTCTGCTGCTGCCGCGCTACGCCCTGGGGATTCCAGCCGCGCGGATTGTCTGCCTCGGACTCGCGCCGCTGGTGCTGGCGCAATTGCTCAGCGTGAGCCCGGTGGTCTCAGGAAAACTGAATCGGTGCCTCCTCGTACAAGCCGCAGTGCTCATGGTCAAGATGATTTCGCTGCTTGCTCTGCGCAACCTTCAGCTCACCGATGTCGCTCTTGTCTCCAGCCTGGCTAATGTCCTGTACCTGCTGGCCATGCTGGCTACTATTCCTGCATCCATTTGGGACCGGTACAGGAGCCTTGCCAGTGTGGCTGCCCCCTGGGCTCTCGTTGCGGCCATTTTGCTGATCGCCGGCATGCTCGAGAACCCTGTCCGCCTCTCCGGAGTTAATGCTCTGCTGCCCTCGTCGGTTTATCTCCTGCTCGCTCCTCCCTCGCTGTGGCTGATGTACCGGCACACCAGCGGAGTACTGCATGTCTGAGTGCCGTTCCAACCTGTGGCGGGAAGAACTCTCCAGCATTCGCTATGAGAAGCACGACCCGGAGGACCACTTCCACCGCAACACGCTTCTCCTGCGCCATGTCGGCGCCGGGAAGAATGTCCTGGAATTAGGTTGCTCCACCGGCTACATCACCCGTCGGTTACTGCAGCAGAATTGCACCGTTACCGCTCTAGAGAGCGATCCGGAAGCGGCCCGCATTGCGGCGGACACAGGAGCCACCGTGCTGAGTAGAGATCTCAACTGCGCAGCTTGGACCAAAGGCTTGAAACCTGACTTCGATGTTGTGCTCATGGGCGACGTGCTGGAACACCTGGTATACCCCATAAGGATTCTGCAGCAGGTCCGCCCTCTGCTGCGCAACGGCGGTTATGCCGTGATTTGCTTGCCCAATGTGGCCCACTGGTTCACCCGCCTGCAAATCGCTCTCGGACAATTCAATTACCAACCCACTGGCACCCTCGATGCCACACACCTGCGCTTCTTTACCCTCAGTTCGGCACGCCAGATGATCGAGGCGGCCGGATTTCGTTTGCTGCGGTTCGATGCCATCATTGGCGGCAGAATGAGCGGACACCTGCGGCCGGCATGGCAGCTGCTCGCCCGCCTCAGACCCGGACTATTTGCTTACCAGTTGTTGATATCTGCCCGGCCTGGTTCTTGAAATCGCGTAACCTCTGTCCTCGGCAAGGGTCTGAGTGGGGCACAGGCCGCATGATTCGCAACCCCGATTTGCCTCTTCACGCTCATTTCAGCGCCGCTGGCTCAAGGTGGAGTGTCCGCTCCAACAGCCTTGCGGTGTTACAAGCGGTGGCCGAAACTTTCCCGCGCCTCCATCATCGTGGGCGCGCCACTCTGACGGTCGAGATTTACGTGGACCAAAATGCCGGCACCACGCCCCTATGGAGCGTGCCCCAGTTCCGCGGCCGCGATCATCTTGTCTTTGCCGATTACGGCCCTGACGCCTGCATGCTGGCTGACCTGCGGGCACGACACGTGATCGGCCGCTTCACCCCGGCCACCGTCCACGACGTAAGTTACTGGAAGCGGATCATACTTCCCATCCTGTTGGGAGTTGCGGCTCCCGTTGTTGGCGTCACCGCATTGCACTGCGCCTGCTTACAGTACAAGGGCGAGGGTCTGCTGATTACGGGAGAATCGGGCTCCGGCAAATCCACGCTGTCATTCGAGTTGGCGCGGCGCGGCCTGGATTTTGTCTCCGACGACTGGACCTATTTTTCGCGAGCGGGCGCGGACGTTCTGGCTTGGGGCTTGCTCACCAACATCAAATTGCTGCCCGATGCCGTGGTCCACTTCCCCGAGTTGCAGAATCACCTTCCCAGCATTCACCTGAATGGCGAACTGGCGCTGGAAGTCACGCCCGAAGGCATAAATGCCAAGCGGACTGTTTGTTCTCGGCCAGGCAGAATATTCGTTTTGGAACGGCAGCCTGGCTGGGGCTTCGAGGCGGCGCGGCTCGCGCCCAATGAAATCGCGGCATACTTTCAGCAGAGCCTGGAGAGGCTGCCTGCCTGCCTGGCGAGAAGCCGCGAAGCGCAACTCGCAACCATTCGCGCTCTTGCCCAGGGGGAAGCCTGGCATTTGCGCTGCGGCGGCAGCCCGCAGGCAATCGCCACTCATCTCCTCCAGTTCTGTGATGGGACGCTCCCCCGGCGCGCCGCAGTTCCTTCATCATTGCAATTGGTGCGGCGGGAATGGCCCGATATGTTGCGGCGGTTTGGTGCTCTGCCCTGCGTTAAAACGTTCTCCTTTGACAGTCTCCAGTTTCAGGTGGCTTCGGATTCAGAACGCATTCTGCGGGCCCTGTCGCATATTGCCGAACCGGCTGCGGTCTCAACCGCACCCTGTTTTTCCTGGGCCATTCAGGAAGAGCCTGCCTGGCCGCGTTGCCTTGCGCTGCCAACCGGACTCTCCTGCGGCTCTTTATCGTTCCTCAGCTTCCGACAGCACTCTTTCCTGGCCTGCGATCGCCAGGCTGGGCGCGCGATCTCGTTTATTGCCGCCACCACCCCTGACCGCGAACTGGAAGGGGTCCTGGAGACCATGCTCCTGCACTTGGCGTGCCAAGGTACGGCAACACCGCTGCGGGTGCCGCCCGGATTCGCTCTTTCCGCTGGCTCGGACGTAACTACGTCCTAGGGATGCACATGCCTTGCCGCCTCGCGGAGCATATAGTCGCGTTTCTAGGACACGGGGAGCGTGGCGGCAGTGTTTCTGAGCTCCTGGGATTCAGCCCTCGCCAATGGAAGCGAGCCTTGCCCTGGCTGGATTCCAGCGGGCTGGCGCTCTATCTCCTGAATCGTGTCGAGGACCTGAATGCCGCCGATGCGCTTCCCCCTCCGGTGTTGGCGCGCCTGCGCCAGAATCAGGAAGATAACCGCGAGCGAACCGCCGCCTTGATGGAGCAGATGCGAGCCATCCACCAGCGCTTCTTTGCCCACGGGATAGAGTTCGCCGTGCTGAAGGGTTATTCTCTGGTGCCGGAATATTGCCCGGCAGCCGCGCTGCGTCATCAATGCGACCTTGACTATCTGGTTGCGTCCGATCACCTGGATCGCGCCAGCGACATCCTGCGCGGGATGGACTACTCGCGGGTACGCCGCTCTCCCGGAACCTTCACTTTCTCTCGCAGCACGGGGGACCTGCCCTCCAGGGATCAGATCTACCAGCCTGCCATGAATTACTCGATCGAGCTCCACGGCTCTCTCTGGGAGAACGACGAAGTGGCGGTTTTGGAGTCTCTCCCGCAGGTGCTAAAGCGGCGCCAGTTTCACCAGGCATCAGGCCTGGTCTTTCCTGTGCTCGCCCCCGAAGACCGCTTCATTCACCAGTGCATGCACGTCCTCTCCCACACGCTGCAATTCTGGATTCGCCTGGCATGGCTTTACGAGATCGCCGGCTTTCTAAGAACAGTTTCAACTGAGGCTGCTTTTTGGCGGCTTGTAGCAAGAAGAATCGGCAGCCGGGAATACATTGCCAAGGCAGTTCATCTCGTCACCCTGCTTGCTGTCCGAATATTTAGGGTTCACCCGCCGGTGCTGCCGGCCGGCAATTTCCCTCTTTTACAACTGTGGGCTGACAAGTATGGCAGCCGCTGGGCGCTGCACGATCTTCCTGGCAGCAAGCTCAGCCTCTTCCTTTTTCCCGAGTTCATGAGCGAAGAACAGTGGCGCACGCTGGAGCGCCAGCGGCTGTTTCCTGTCCACCGCCCGCACTCCGCCACGCAATTGAGCGCTGCGGCGCCGCGGCGAAGCCTTCGCGCGCAGCTTGCTGAATACTTCTACGCCTCGCAACGTCTGCGATTCCATGCGCGGGAAGCGGCGGTCTATTTGCGGGAAAAGCCGCGCTGGCGCCAGAGTCTGGAGTTACTGCGGCAAGACTCGTCTTCGAATCAGTTGGAAGCGGTGCTGCGATGAAACGCGCGTGGACGTGGCTGCGAACTCTCGCCGCTCTCACTGCATCGCAACGGCGGCTGCTGGTCTTCAGCCTGCTTCTGATGTGTGTGGCCCGGCTCGCCAGCCTGGTTCTTCCTGCTTCCTCCCGCTTCCTTATAGACAACGTGCTGCGTGGCGGCCAGCGCTGGGCGTTGCCGCCGCTGGTTGCCGCCCTCCTTGCCGCTACCCTCCTACAGGCCGTAGCGGAGTACTTTCGCACCAGGTTCAGCGCTCGTGCGAATGAAAACCTGGTGGCAGAATTGCGCCTTGAGCTCCACCGCCATATCACCCAGCTCGCTTTGCGCGATTTCGAGGAAAGCGCCAGTGGCCTCTGGCAATCCCGCATCATGAATGACCTGGAGGGTATGCGGAACCTGCTCGGCCCGGCGGTGGTGGAATCGGCCGGCAGCATTCTGACCGTGCTAGTCACGCTGGCCATTCTCACCTACATCAGCCCGCGTCTCACCCTCGTGGTGCTCGCGTGCGCTGCGCTCTTTGGTGTCGCTGTTCTGCGCCTGGTGAGAATCATGCGCCCCCTTCTCACCCAGCGCATGCAGATCCAGGGCGAACTCGGCGGCTTCCTGTCGGAATCTCTGCGCGGCACGCGTGCGGTGAAGGCCTACAACGCTGAGCCGCGCATGCAGGCGGCTTTTGCGCAGCACGTGCGCCGGCTCTCCGCCAATTTACTGCGTTCCGCCGATCTTCATGCTGCCGTCACCTTGCTCACTACCCTGCTCTCCGGAAGCGTGATTGGCGTCCTCATTTACCTGGGAAGCACGCTTGTTCTCTCCTCCCGCATGACGGTCGGAACACTGGTGGCGTATTTTGTTTTCGTCGGATTCCTGGTGCCTCCCCTGATCCAACTGGCGCGGGCTGGAGCGCAATTCACGGATGCTTTCGCGGCATTGGAGCGCACCCGGGAAGTGCTGCAACAGCCGCTAGAAGCAGCCTCAAGCTCGCGCACGGTGGTCATGAGCCGGTGTGAAGGCGAAATTGCTTTCGACAATGTGTCGTTCTCTTATAACGACAAGGAACCGGCCCTGCTGAATGTGTCCTTCACCGCCCCGCGGGGCACAGTGACCGCCTTGGTGGGCTCCTCGGGAGCCGGAAAATCTACCATCATCAACCTTATTGCCGGCTTTTATGTTCCAACTTCGGGCCGCATCACCGTAGATGGGATTGATCTCAACTTCATTACTCTCGACTCCTATCGCCGCCGTCTCGGAATTGTTCTCCAGGACGGAACGGTATTCGATGGCACCATCTACGACAATGTTCTCTTCGGTTGTCCCAGCGCATCCCGCGAAGAAGTGCTCTCCGCGTGCAGCGCCGCTTATGTAGACGCTTTTTCGGAACGCCTGCCGCACGGATACCACACCCGGATCGGGGAGAATGGCGTGAAGCTTTCCGCCGGTGAAAGGCAGCGCATCGCCATCGCCCGCGCCATCGTTGCCGATCCGCGCATCCTCATACTGGATGAAGCCACTTCCAATCTCGACCTGCATTCTGAATCTTTGGTGCAACGCGCCCTGCGCCGTTTGATGGCCGGGCGCACTACCTTCATCGCCGCCCACCGCCTCTCCACCATCGAACATGCGGATCAGATCCTCGTGATAGATGCCAGGCGGGTGGTCGAACAGGGCCGCCATGAATCGCTGTGGGCCAGGAGAGGACGCTACTACGAGATCATGCGGGCTGCTCGGCATAGCGAAATAGCAACCACTGCTGCCTCGCCGGACGATCCTGAGCCCTGCACATTACTTTCGTAATCCATTTCAGTCGGTCCCTAGTAGTGAAACGCATCACTCCGCCCTGCGAATTTGCAAATCCTTGACATACTCCTGACAAATGTCGTTCCGAGATTCGCTAGTGTGTTCCCACTATCGCAACAACATCTCTGGGCTACGAAAGGGGAAAGAAATGCAATTACCGGTGAAGCTCGCGAATGGCTTCTGCACGCAGTGGCGATACCTCACGCTGGCAGCGCTGGCGATGCTGCTGGCTGCGAGTATCGGTTGCGGCGGTGGCGGTTCCAGCACGATGCCTCCCGCGGTGTCGCCCGCCAATGCCAGCCTCATGCAGGTCAACATCGGCGATGCTCCTGCCGACCGTGTGGTTTCCTTCGAGGCTACGGTTGGACCCACCACCCTGAATTCGTCTTCAGGAAGCAGTGTGACTGTGCTCTCCGGCACCCGGCGTATAGAAGTGAGTCATTTGGCGGAAACGGCCGAGCCGCTGGTGCTGGTCAATGTTCCGCAAGATACTTACACCAGCGCCAAAATTGTGGTCTCTAATCCGGAGGTCACGTTCCTCAACAGCACAGGGACCATGACCACCCTCGAACCGGTGCTGAGCCAGACAATCACCGTCACTTTCGGTTCGCCACTCATGGTGAGCGGCAGCGCGACCGTGCTGCACCTCGACTTGAATTTGGCCAATTCTCTCAGCTTTGACGCTCAAGGTAATGTCACAGGCGTAAGTTTCGGGCCGTCTTCGTTTGCGCTTTCCTTATCGGCAATTGCCCCTGAAAACCAACAGAGCCCCGAGAATGGCGAGATGGAAGATGTCACCGGGGTTGTCTCACTCGTCTCCGGCGCGTCTTTCACTCTCAATGTGGGCCAGGGCGGAACGCCTTTGGTATTCACCACCGACGCCAATACTCGTTTCGATGAGGGCGCATCCCTAGCCACTCTGATGAACATGATTGTGAAGGTCGAGGGCACGACAAAAGCGGACGGCACACTCTATGCCAAAGAAGTCGAAGGCATGGAAGACGGCCATGGTGCCGACGTGGACGGCTTGGTGACCTCGGTGCAGGGTAATCCCACTTCCCAGCTTTCCGTGATGGCGCAGGATGGCAGCGGCAGCGGCGTGGACAACAGCCACATTGGCGTCACCCTGACCGCCGACGTAAGCCAGGCGCAATTCCGCGTTGATACCAGCAATGTGGATACCAGCGGCTTGGGCAGCCTGCCTTCGTCCACCTTCCCGTTCGACGGGGCCACAGTTCACGCGGGCCAGCGCGTGCAACTTGCAAGCAGCGGAGCCCTCAGCGGAACTACCATCACCGCAGCCTCGGTCAGCCTCCGTCAGCAGACCCTCGTAGGCACGGTTTCGGCTCTCAGTGGACCTGCGGCCCCAGCCACTTTCACATTAGCTCTGCCTTCCGACTCGGCCTTTTCCAAACTGTCGGGTGCGGCGGCTATAAACGTGTTCTGGCAGCCAGGCACGGACGTTCACGACCTGAACAGCGGCCTGCACAATGGCGACAGCGTTCGCGTTCGCGGCCTGGTGTTCTTCAGCAGCACGGGAGTGAATCTGATCGCCAGCCGCATCGGCCAGTAATCACCACGGGGAGTGACGCGGCGCCGCCCAGGGTCGCCGCGTCACTCCATTTTCCTTAGCGATCGTTTTGCTGCTGCTGATAGAGCGGATCGTACGTAGTGGGGTCATACTCCTGCCCGTACTTGTTCTTATGCGGCATCAGCGAGGTATTCTCGAGAACGTGGATCGCCGCCAGCGCTATGCCGCTTTCCGGTATGGTGATCCGGCGCGCCAGCGCCTTCAGCACATCCGGTGTCGATCCCTCGTACCACACCTGCAGCTCATAGTTGCCAGCCGGAACGGCGGGAATGGTGAACGCGCCTGAGCGTTGCGAAATGGCATAGTAAGGCGTATTCAGCGCGATCACCACCCCGCTCATCTGGGCATGAATGTTACAGAAGATGTAGCTGATTCCCGGGCGATCGAAGTGCACCCGGCGAGTGCTGCCCGCCTCATAAAGTCCAAGATCGAATCTTTTCCCGTCGAACAGCGAAAACACGTTGTGAAAGAACGGATCATGGTTGGGGAACTCCACCACCGCGCCCGCGGGAACCACCAGGATGTGCGGATGAAAAGCCTTGTCCTTCTGCACCAGCCGCAGCGGTTGCGTCGGCTTGAACTCTCGCATCAGGTCCGCCCGGGCGACCGGCCTCGACTCCGGAGTCAGCCACACCACAATATTCGAGTTGTCTTGTGTCTTGGGCCCCTTAGCGCGGCTGACCAGTTGCGCCTGTCCGCGAACGGCTGCCTGTCCAACCGCCATCGTTGGCGCCATTAACAACAGCCCCAGCACCCAGCAAGCCACCGTAGCTAGCGGAGTATCCATTCAGAACAGTACTCCCATCACCAGGTGGATCTGTCCGGCGTGTTGTGGTCCCGCCGATATCTCCACTGTGCGGATATGCCGGTACTCCAGGGAAAACAACAAATCGGACCGCGGCCGATAAATAGTGTTGAACATTAAGCCGGCATTTCGAGCCAAGGCCGAATCCAGATAAAACTGTCCGTACGGTAAATTCTGTCCGTACGAATACTCCCGCAGTTCAGCCGCGAACGGATTATCCATGCCGAAGCCCGCGTTGAACTCAAGCTTGGCTCGCGGCTGAAACTTCAGCTGCGACCAGCCGCCAATTACGTCCAGACCATGAACCTGGGTCGTGCTCAGGGCAGGAGGGCCGCTGAATACCACGCTGCGGTCGCCGGAGGCTCCGAAACCGCCCAGTCCTCGTCCGCGATAGAACTCACCCTCCACACTGAACAACGCTCCCAAAGGTATCGTCCAGTCGGCTGTTCCCGCCCAACTGTCCACCGTCCTGCCAAAGTTCCAGTCTTGCCTGCCATAGTAACCGCCGGCGCCTAAAGTCATAGGTTTGCCCAGCAGATTGTGCGTCCAGGCCAAGCGGCTTCCATATCCCGGTTGCCGTGACGACTCCCCCGCCACCGGCCCGCGGTAGAATGTGCTGCTGGGCGGTTGTCCCGTCACCGAGTCAAACAATCCTGCGCTGAGCGAGATATTCGAACTGTCCGACAGTGGCACTCGATGCTCCACCCGCAACTGCGGCACCCAGGTCCATAAATTCCCCATGTAGGCGAATCCCGGGGTCGCCAGCGTAGCGAGGGAAGTCGGCGAGAGCGGCGAGAACAAAGGCGCGTCCTGCCCGGCAATCAGCGAGGTGTTGCTCCACTCCAGGCGCACCGTTCCTGTCCGCAGCCGCGCCAGGCCAAAAGTTGCTCCGTTGGGCGTATTGGGGAAACCGCCGGCGAAATCGAACTGCACGTCACCCCGCGTGTGCGCCCCTCCCCAGTCCGGCCCCATCACCGAAAGCCCCAATTGCGACTGGCGAAAGGTTGCGCCCAGGCTCCCATGAGTCTGGCCGGCGGGAGTTTCTTCCGCAATCGAGGGCAGGTCCGCGTTGTTAACCGTGCCCAGATTGCTGAACAAATTAAACAGCGCAATCCCTGACAGGCGCACACGATAGCGCGAAGCGCTTTCCACCTTGGTCTGGTATTGTTGCCCCAGTTCGCCGGTCAGCATCTGGTATTCATCTTCCAGTTTGCTGATTCGGCCCTGGTCCGTGCTTTGTGCCGGAGGGCTGTGTTCTGGCGTGGCCGCCGGAGCTTCGGCCTCCCCAGGCGAAGAGATACTGTTGCGGTACGATTGAGCGCTCGGGGTGGCGCCGGTCTCGGCGCCTCGCGCCGCCTGAACCTCCAACTCTCGCCGCAGCGACTCTGTCTCTCGCCGGTACTGCTCCGCCTCTTTGTGTACCTCTGCTACCGCGGCGCGCAACTCAACTACCTGCTGTTGCAGTTGCTTCACGGCTTCGGTTAACGCGGCGGTATTGGGCTGGGAGGAAGGTGGCATGGAATCCTGAGCCCACCCTCCGCTGCCCAAAGCCATCAGCATGACCAGGCCCGCCATCCACTGCCAATCCGATTTGCGCACCATGCTCATATGCTCCCGGTAACCAGGTCTGTTCCTGCACGATGGCCGCGCTGCGCACAGCAAATGCGGCATTCTTGCTCTGCCACCCATGTGGCAGCGATCTCCATCTGCCGCCGCTCTTACCACGAGGATTGCTTCTAAACCCACGCCTCGCGGGTGGTGGCCTGGGCCTCGGTCGTGCGCGGCAGAAAAACTACAAAGGTGCTGCCGTGCTGCGACGTTTGTTCCACCTGCACATCGCCGCCATGGTCTTGCACGATTTTCTGCACGATGGTGAGGCCGAGCCCGGTTCCGTTTTCCTTCCCCTGGCTGAAGAAAGGTTCAAAAATCTGCCCTCGAATCGCGTCCGGAATGCCGTGTCCGTTGTCGGCAACGCGCACCTCAAGCCCCGATCCTGTTTCCCGCAGTGTAATCTCGATTTTGCCCCCGTGTGCCGGCAGCGCCTCGCAGGCATTGCGCACCAGGTTCTGGAAGGCCCGCTCCAGCTTCTTGGGCTCAAACATGCCCTCGCTGTTCCCGTGGCAGATCACCGTTATGTCAATATCGTGAAACCCGGGATGCGCCCGCACCGCCTGGATCGCGCGATGCACGGTTTCCTCCAGCGAGGCTTGTGACCGCCGCAGCGACTCGCGGCTCCGGGAAAACTCCAACAGCGAATCCAGCAATTCCGTCATCTGGTGCACCGCCACCCGCACTTCGCTGTAAAGCTCCTCGCGCTCCGCAAAACTGCGATGGTTCGCACTCAAAAATTCGGCATTGGCCATGATCGCGGCCAGCGAGTGCCGCAGGTCATGGGAAATGGAACTGGCCATGCGCCCAATGGTCGCCAGCCTCTCCGCGTCCAACAAACGCCGCTGCGTCTCCTGCAGGCTGCTGCGCATGCGCCCAAATGCCGCCCTCACTTCCGCCACCTCATCGCTGCCCCCGCCGGCCAGCGGGTAGTCAAAGTCACCTTTCGCCAGGGCTCGCACTCCGGCCACCAGATCCCCCAGCGGCCGGGTAAACGTGTAGGAAATCAGATAGACCAGTCCTGCTCCCAACAGCACTGCCAGCAGGCCCTCGCCCAGCAGGCTTGAATCCAAATTGCTTAGAAATGCCGTGGACTGGTCCAGCGACTTGAGCACGCTCAGGCGGACCCTATGGCCGGAGTCGTTGGCCAGTTCCACGGAAGCGACCAGAAACCGCTCCTGCCCCAGTTGCACCTCATCCAGCCCTATCCGGCTCGCAGGATGGACACGCTGCCGCAACAGGTCGGCCTCCTTGGGAGCCGAAAGCGTGCTCCTCGCCACTTCGTTCCCGTAACGGAACGCTACCTCGCTGGCCGCCACCTGGCTGATCTCCTGCAGCAGCGCGTCGTCAATTTCGTAGCCAATCGCCAGGAATCCCAGCAGCCGGTTGTTTGCCGGCGCCCCGAAGTAAATCGGCTGGATTGAGACCTCGTACAGGTGATTGCTTCCGTACCACCAGTGGTCGGTCTGTGCCTCATTTTGCGAGCGGCGCAGCGACTCCTGGACCTGCTCCCGCGTCATCCCCGGCCCCGCGGTATGCAGAGCCACGATCTTGTTTTCCGGATCGCCCAGCACCAGCAGGTCTGCGCCGGCCAGCTTTCTCAGGTCCTGCGAGCCATCTTGAATAGTGGCCGCATCCGCTGTGGTCATCAGGGCGCGCAAGTTGGGCATATCCGCCATCAGCTGCGCTGTGCGGTTCAGGCCCAGCTCTCGCTGCCGCTCAAGGTTTTGAAACGTGGAAAGGGAGTTGTGCAGGTCCTGCGAAATCTCCTGCCGCACCTGCTTCTCCATCACCCGGCGCGCCACCAGCAGGCTCGCCGAGGTCAGGCCCAAGGTTACCAGCAGGAGGGAAGACAGCAGCTTGGTCCGCAGGCGCATTTTGATCATGACCAGGGCCGATTCAGGGGCTAGGGCACGAACCGGTAACCCGCGCCGTGCACGGTGCGGAAATGCACGGGATTGGCGGGGTCTTTCTCCAGCTTCTGGCGCAGCTTCAGCAGGTGGTTGTCCACGGTCCGGGTGGTAGGGTAATTCTGATATCCCCACACTTCATTGAGCAGTTCTTCCCGCGAGATCACCCGCTCCGGGTTCTGCACCATGAACTTCAACATCTTAAATTCCTGGCTGGTCAGCGCCACTGTCTGCCCGGCGCGTGTCACCTGCATGCGCGTAAAATCCACCGTCACGTCGGAAAATTGAAATACTTCAGCGACAATGCCTCGGCCAGTCCGCCGGATTCCTGCCCGCACCCGCGCCAGCAACTCCCTCGGACTGAATGGCTTGGTGACGTAGTCGTCCGCGCCCAGTTCCAGCAGCAGCACCTTATCCATCACATCCGCTGCGGCGCTCAGAATAATAACCGGAACCGCAGGGAACTGCTGCTTGATTTCTCGGCAAACATCTTTGCCGGGTACTCCGGGGAGGCGCAGGTCAAGGATTACGGCCGTGGTAGCTCCTCCCTGCAGCGCAGCCACTCCCGAGGGCCCATCGCCGGCTACTTCAACGGAAAATCCCTCCGGCTCGAGCAAACGCTTAAGCGCCCGCTGCACGCTGGGATCGTCTTCGATCACCACTATTCGGTCCATACCCCGTGCGCACACCCATTTTTCTCGGCACGACTGTCCAACCCGGTTCGCCGCAAATCCCGTGGAGGCCATCCTCAGCGCCCCTTTAGCGTCTTTCGCATGCGCCGCGTCTTGTCAAAATTTTGTCAAGACCAGCTCTTGGTTAAATGCCGAGTGCCCCAACTTATTGAGTTGCAACACTCTCATTCTGTTACATCAATAAATGGATTTTTACCGCAACTTCATCCTTTGCGTTCGAATGTCACGGAAAATGGACAATCTTTTTACAAATTTTTGACAAATTCGCCCCCGCCGTAGCTTTGGCCTGGCTTCTCAGGCTGCCGCAGCGGATCCCTGGCAGAAAGGTTATTAGGCTTTGGCGTTCAGTTATCGTAGGAACAGCACCAAGGAAATACCGCATGCCGGAAATCCGCTACATATGCTTGTCAGATCTGCACTTAGGCGCCGATAACAGCCTGCTCACCCGTTTGGGTTCCCACCCGGGCGAAGTTGATCCCGCTCAGCCAAGTGAAGTTCTCCTGCAATTAGCGAGTTGCCTCCGGGAATTGGTTCACCACAACCATAGCCCGGTCCCGCCCACCCTCATCCTGAACGGTGACGCGCTGGAGTTGGCCTTGGCGCAGGACAACGTGGCCCTGATGGTGTTCGAGCGATTCTTGGAGCTTATGTTCCCTGCCGCTGGCGCACCCTTGATCGCCCCTAAGATACTTCTCAACCCGGGCAACCACGATCATCATCTCTGGGAAATCGCCCGTGAGACGCAGTACATCGAGTTCCTCGAGGGCAAGCGGAGCAAAGTGCCGGCCCGGACACTGCCCCCGCCTTGGCATACCACCAGCATCTTCAATCGGCGCCCCGTGGATTCAGTCCTGCTGAACGCCATCGTTTCCCGCCACCCCCACATGGCATCCCAGGGCGTTTCCGTGGGAGCAGTGTACCCCAATTTTTGCCTGAAGAACCAAAACAAGTGGGTTATCTTCAGCCACGGTCATTACATCGAGTCCATCTACTGGTTAATGTCATCGCTCAGCGATTTCGTGTTTCCCCGGCGCCGGCGTCCCTCCAGCATTGGCGACATCGAAACCGAGAATTTTGCCTGGATTGATTTTTTCTGGTCAGCCATGGGCCGCTCCGGCGCTGCCGGAATGAACATTGAGCAGATCTACGACATGCTGCTGGTCCCCCACGCTCGCCGCACGCTCATTCGCAGGCTGGCTCGTGCCGCAGGCCATCACTGGATTCCCCGGGCGCCCTGGCTGGGTGAGTGGATGGGTCTGCTCTCCGCGCCGTTAATCTCGATATTGCTGAACCGAAACGCCGTCCTGGAAAAGGTCCGTACCGGCACGCCCCTCAGCCGGAAGGCTCGGCACGGTCTCAAGACCTACATCGAAGGCCCGCTTGCGGCCCAGATCAGGGACGAAGACAACCATTCCATGCCGGCTCAAACTGCCTTTGTGTTTGGGCACACCCACAAGCCCTTCGCCGAGAATATGGATTACGGCCATTTCCCACCCGCCATGGCCGTCTACAACACCGGCGGCTGGGTGGTGGATACGGAACAAACGGAACCTGCCCACGGCGGCGCTATCGTGGTCCTTGACGAAGAATTCAACGTGGCCTCTCTTCGCATGTACAACGAGGCCAGGAATGCCCACGATTACAGGGTCAGGGTGGAAGCGGTGGACTCCAGCCGGAATCCTCTCTATACACATCTGGCGCAACTGGTGAACAGCGATAAAGATCCCTGGCGCTCTTTTTCTCAGGCGGTGGCCGCTGACATTGCGCAATACCACCAAAACTTTCGCCACCGCTTAAGTATGGCCGGTGTTGTCTAGTTCGTGTTTTGAAACGGGCAGAGAATTCAGCTAGGTA
>DATJFA010000052.1:0-12251 GCA_035496015.1 Terriglobales bacterium
CCGCGGAGTTGCTCATCCTGTTGCTTTTCGCAACCTGCCTCGCGGCTGAAACCAACTTCGGCCCTGTTAGCTTGGGGCAACCGCTGCCACAGGAACTGCCCAGGTGTAAACCGGCTGACCAGAAGCCTTGCCAACGTACACCAAGCGAAATATGGAATATTCCCTACCAGGGTGCGCGGATGCGAATTACCAGCAGCGGCGGCTGCCAACCCACACCGTCGGCTAATTGCCCTGTCGCCGATATCAAGGTTTTTATCTCTGAACAACAGTGCGAATCCAATCTCGCTATGTTGCAGCGCCGGTTCGGTGTGCCCCGCCTCACCATTCGCACCTTGCAGAATGGTTCCGGCGCTCGCTGGACCAACAGTGTTTACGAGTGGCAGGAGGATAACGGCGATACCATTACCTATTCCGTCCACGAACAAGAAACGGGCGGCTGCGAGCTAGAGGCTGCAACGGCGGCTTTTCAGGGAGAATCCGAACGCAAAGCATCTCAGGATGATCTGAAAGTCGGGTCTACCAGCGACCTGGTCGGTGGCATCCTTTACTACGCTTATTTGGTCTGCATTCTGATGTGGCCGGTAGCCGCCGTGGTCGGCGGGATCCTCATCTGGCGTCGCATCCGCACTCTCTATCGCCGCCCTACCATGACTAACAAGCGGAGCTAATTTCGGCGCTTCTTGCTTCAAAAACTAAATGCCGGAGTACTTCGACCAGCGTATGTTTGCCGTCTCCCAGTTCGAAACTGGGAATACCAAGCACGGGGGCGCGAACCTGGGCCACCTGGCTGGCCATTGGACACCATGAGTCAGAAGTTGTATGCCAATGGCACCAAAGATTAAACAGGTATTTTTGTAAATCGCTGATGGGCAAGGCGCAAGAATTCGCATTGGTCACACGGAGCTGTGCCGCAGATCACGGAAATCACACGATATAGGGAGTAAAAATGTAAATTGTCTGGGTACGTCTGGGCCCCTTGATTTCATCGTGCATGTAGTACAGCGGACGATGAAGTGAAGAGGAAGACGTACCCAGCTTTATTTTGGGCGGAAGAGAACCTGTCGCATGAGGCGAGCGCGAATTGTAAAGGCCTGCGCAGCAAACCTCCAGCCGCTTTTCCCGTAATTGTATAATCGCTAATCTGGAAGAAGTTGCTTGCGGCTGGTAAGTGCAAGCGCGCCACAGCCGTCGCCCGCCGGGTCCAGCCGTTTCTGACAAATGAATCGCCTGCTACAACTTACGGTTGTTTTATGCGCCTCTGCGCTCTTCCTGCTCACGGGGTGCGCGGAAAAAGCCGCGCCCGCGCCGGTAGCCGACGCGGTTCCCATCCTCGCGGCCAAGGCGGTGGTCAAACCCATGCCGGTTGAGTTGCATGCCATCGGCACCGGGGAGGCGTTTAAGACTGTTTCGGTGGAGTCGCAGGTAGCCGGCATTGTAAGCGCGGTGCACTACCAGCAGGGCCAATACGTGAAGCAGGGTGATCTGCTGGTGAGCCTGGATGACCGCCCGTTCGCGGCCGCGCTCAAGCAGGCACAGGCCAACCTGGCGAAGGACAAGGCGGCAGCGGAACTGGCCCGGGTGGAGGTAGAACGCTACAGCAAATTGTCACAGGCCGGCGTGGTGCCCAAGGAGCAGTACGACCAGCAGCAGGCCAACTTTGATGCGGCGCAAGCGGCAGTGCAGGCGGACGAAGCCAACATCCAGACGGCGAAGCTGAACGTTGCCTACTGCTCGATTTACGCGCCTATCAGCGGGCGCACAGGCAGCCAGCTGGTTTATCCCGGGACGGTGGTAAAGGCGAACGATGTGCCGGTGCTGGTGGTGATTAACGAAGTTTCGCCGCTGTATGTTGATTTCAATGTACCCCAGCAGTATCTGACAGAAATCAAAAGCTATATGGCCAAGGGGCGGCTGCCGGTGCAAGCCATGCCTTCCGACAATTCGCGGGCGGAGATGGGCTACCTGAGCTTCGTGGACAATACCGTGGATCCTTCGACCGGCAATATCAAGCTGAAGGCGAATTTTGCCAATTCCGGAATGCGGCTGTGGCCGGGCGAGTTCGTGAACGTGGTGCTGCGCCTGACGCAGCAGGAGAACGCGGTGGTAGTGCCGTCGCAGGCAGTACTGACGGGCCAGCAGGGCGATTACATCTTCTTCGTCAAACCGGACATGACCGTGGACTCGCGCCCGGTAAAGGTGCTGCGCACGATCAATGGAGAATCGGTGCTAGCCGCGAACGATGTGCAGCCCGGCCAGACCGTGGTGACCGATGGGCAGGTGCGGCTGGTGCCCGGGGTGAAAGTCAGCATCAAGAACAGTCTCTGAGGGAATTCAGGAATCGCGATGAGCGTAGCCGAGGATTTCATACGCCGGCCGGTAATGACCAGCCTGATCATGCTGGCCATTCTGCTGTTCGGCTTGGTGGCGTATCGCGATCTCGCCGTCAGCGACTTGCCCAACGTTGACTTCCCTACCATCACGGTTTCCGCCAACCTGCCGGGCGCCAGCCCCGACACCATGGCTTCGGCGGTAGCCACGCCGCTGGAAAAGCAGTTCACCACCATCGCCGGGCTGGATTCGATGACCTCGACCAGCGCCATGGGCAACACGCAGATCACGCTGCAGTTCGACCTGACGCGCAACATTGATGCCGCGGCCCAGGATGTGCAAACCGCGATTACGGCGGCTTCCAACCAGCTGCCTCCCGGCATGCCGACGCCGCCCACCTACCGCAAGGTGAACCCGGCGGACGAACCCATTCTGTACCTGGCCCTGACCTCGCCCACGCTGCCGCTTTCCCAGGTGGATGAGTACGCAGAGACGCTGCTGGGCGAACAGATTTCCATGGTCAAGGGCGTGGCCCAGGTGCAGATCTACGGCTCCATGAAGTACGCGGTGCGCATTGATCTGGACCCGGAGGCGCTGGCCAGCCGCCAAATCGGGATTAACGAAGTGTCGCAGGCGGTGCAAAACAGCAACGTCAACCTGCCCACGGGAACGATGTACGGTTCGCACAAGGCGTTCACCGTATATGCCAATGGGCAGTTGACGAAGGCGGCGCTGTACAAGCCACTGATTGTGGCTTACAGGAACGGCTCGCCGGTACGCCTGGACGAAGTCGGGAAAGTGTACGACAGCGTGCAGGACACCAAGATCGCCAACTGGATCAACACCATTACCGGCATCATCCTGGCAGTGCAGCGCCAGCCCGGCACCAACACGATTGAAATCGTGAACGCCGTCAACAAGTTGCTGCCGCGCTTCCGCGCCATCATGCCGCCGGCGATGTACCTGACGACGGAATACGACAAGTCCATCTCCATCCAGCAGTCAGTCAACGACGTAAAGTTCAGCCTCTTCCTGGCCATCATCCTGGTGGTGCTGGTCATATTCCTGTTCCTGCGCAATCTGTCGGCGACGATTATTCCCAGCCTGGCGCTGCCCATGTCCATCATCGGCACGTTTGCGGTGATGTATCTGCTGGGCTACACCGAAGACAACCTGTCGCTGCTGGCGCTGACGCTTTCCGTGGGCTTCGTGGTGGATGACGCCATCGTGATGTTGGAAAACATCGTGCGCCACATGGAGCAGGGCGAAGGCGTGTTCGAAGCGGCCCTGAGGGGCTCGCGCGAAATCGGCTTCACCATCGTCTCCATGACCATCTCGCTGGCGGCGGTGTTTCTGCCCGTGTTCTTCATGGGCGGGATCCTGGGACGGCTGCTGCACGAATTTGCGGTGGTGATCATCTCCGCGATTCTGGTTTCGGGCGTGGTTTCGCTGAGCCTGACGCCGATGCTGTGCAGCCGCTTACTGCGGCCGCACCTGGGCGAGCAGCACGGGCGCAGCTACAACGCGCTGGAAGGCGTGTTCGACGGCAGCCTGCGCTGGTATGACGTGACGCTGCAGTGGGCCATGCGGCACCGCGTAACCGTGATGGTGATCGGGTTGGGCCTGCTGCTGGCCACGGCGTGGCAGTTCTGGGTGATTCCCAAGGGCTTCTTGCCGGAAGAAGACACGGCAGAGTTTGTGGGCTTCAGCGAGGCGCTGCAAGGCATCTCCTTCGATGCCATGAAGGCGCACCAGGAGCAGCTGAACAAGATCGTGTGGGCCGATCCCAATACGCTGCAGTTCTTTTCCAGTGTGAGCGACAACGGGACCTCGGGGCTGAACATCGGCCGCATGTTCGTTCACCTGAAAGACCTGTCCAAGCGCCCGTACACGAAGAACGCCTTTTACGACCGGCTGGACGGCGATTACGGCAAGACGCCGGTGCTGGGCTGGGCGGTACACGCGATTCGGCCGCTGTTCGAGCACCACATGGGCATTTCGGACATCATGCAGGAGCTGCAGCCCAAGCTGGACACGGTGACCGGGGTGCGGGTTTACCTGCAGAATCCGCCTTCCATCCGCATTGGCGGGCAGCTCACCAAGAGCCTCTACCAGTACACGCTGGTGAGCCCGCAGACCGACCAACTCTACAAGTACGCACAGGAAATGGCCACGCGGATGACAACCCTGCCCGGGTTGCAGGACGTGACCACCGACCTGCAGATCAAGAACCCGCAAGCTAACGTGGAAATTGACCGCGATAAAGCTTCCGCGCTGGGGGTAACTCCGCAGCAAATCGAGGATGCGCTGTATACCGCTTACGGTCAGCGCCAGATCTCGACCATCTACGCGCCCAACAACGAGTACTGGGTGATCATGGAACTGGAAGAAAAATACCAGAGTGATCCGCAGATGCTCTCCGAGCTTTACATCCGCTGCGCCAACGGACAGCTGGTGTCGCTGAGCACGGTGGCGAGGCTGGTGACCAACCTGGGACCGCTGACGGTCAACCACATGGGGCAGCTGCCGTCGGTGACTATCTCTTTCAACCTGCAGCCGGGAGTAGCGATTGGCGATGCGGTGAACGAGATAACGCGGCTGGCGAAGGACACGCTGCCGATCACCATCTCCACCAGCTTCCAGGGCAGTGCCCAGGCGTTCCAGCAATCGCTGAGCGGGCTGGGCATGCTGCTGGGCATGGCCATCCTGGTCATTTATATCGTGCTGGGAATTTTGTACGAGAGCTTCATTCATCCCCTGACCATTTTGTCGGGCCTGCCGGCGGCGGCGTTTGGCGCGCTGCTGACGCTGATGGCGTTCCACATGCAGCTTGACCTGTTCGGGTTTGTGGGCATCATCATGCTGATCGGCATCGTAAAGAAGAACGCCATCATGGTGGTTGATTTTGCCCTGGAACTGGAACGAACAGGCGGGCGCACGCCGGCCGAGGCAGTCTACCAGGGCTGCCTGATCCGCTTCCGGCCCATCATGATGACCACCATGGCGGCGATCATGGGTACGGTGCCCATCGCGCTGGGGATGGGCGCGGGGGCGGATGCGCGGCGGCCGCTGGGCTTGTCGGTGGTTGGCGGACTGGTGTTCGCGCAGATCGTGACGCTTTATTTGACGCCGGTGTTCTACACCTACATGGATTCACTGCAGAATTATCTGGGGCGGGGGGCGCGCAAGACGTTCGCCCAGCCGGCGCTGCAGGAGCCGGTGCTGACCGAGCATGAGCAGCAGGTGGGAGACTGAGAAAAGCAGCAATTAGCAATTGGCAATTAGCATTTAGCCGGTGAACAGCATCAGCTGGTTTCTTCTATCCTTGTATACCTACGGTCTAGGAAGTGCGGCACCCGGAAACGCATTCAGGAGACGGTTATTACGACCTTGCCGCGAGCGTGGCCTTGCTCGAGATAGCGGATGGCCTCAGAGACTTCACTCAGTCGGTAAACTCTGTCAATGACGGGTGTGACCTTTCCCCTCCCCATGAGCTCGCCCAGAGTGGTCAGGTCCTCTTTTCTCAGTTTCGCCCCAAAAACGGAGAATCTCTGGGAGACGAACACTCCCAACAAAGGACCCACAATCGCGCGAGCCAGAAGAGCGAAGACCGACTTTCCCGGTCCTACTCCGGCCACGACGTAAATCCCTTCAGGATTTAAGACGCGCCGGCATGCGCGCAACGAATGGTTCGCCACCAGATCGAAAATCAAGTCATAACGTTGCCCGCTTCTGGTGAAATCCTCGCGGGTGTAATCAATGGCGTGATCGGCGCCGACGGAGCGGACCATGTCCACATTCCTGGTACTACATACAGCGCTCACCTCCGCGCCAAATGATTTAGCGATCTGCACGGCAAACGTACCAACGCCACCCGCCGCGCCGTTGATCAAGACCTTCTGGCCGGATTGGATGTGTCCCTTGTCGCGAAGACTCTGCAAAGCGGTGAGTCCCGCGATCGGAATCGAAGCCGCTTGCTCAAAGCTGAGATTGTCTGGCTTGATGGCAAATGACGACTCGCAAGCACACCCGTATTCCGCAAACGCGCCCCGGCAGGTGCCAAACACCTTGTCGCCCGGCTTGAAACCGTTTACCTTGCTGCCAACCGCTTCCACCTGGCCGGCAACATCCACTCCTAAGCGAGTGGCCTTCGGTTTGAGCAGCCCAGCCCCGATGCGAAGGAAGTAGGGGATGCCTCGCATGAAGTGCCAGTCATATGGATTGACCGAGGCTGCACGGACCCTTAGCAAAACTTCATCGTCCTTGGGAACGGGCGTTTCCAGATCGTTCATGCGGAGAACTTCCGGGGGCCCGTACCTTGTGTAGACGGCGGCTTTCATCGGTTTCCCCACGCCGGCCCGCTTCTTCTAGGGGTTGAATATCAAACCCCATAGCAAGCCGAACGCAGTCATTTTTAACTGGTCAGACCTTGGGCTCGGGCTTGGGGGCACCACACCAGGCGCGCATGTTTGCCTGGAACTTCTCCCGCTCTGCAGGCGTCATCTGCTCCCAGCGCTCGCGCATGCGGCGCCGCCAATGCATGCGCCTGCCGCCGTGGCTATGGAAGCTGCCGAAAAGAATCTTGCTCAAGATGACCAGTCCCACAGCCTGCCAAAAGCCGATGTGCCGCAACCCGAAGAGAGCTGGCATCAGCCAGTTCCACAGGGCCATCACTACAAAGCCGAACACAACAAAAGCTATTACTGCGAACAACATTATCTTGATTACCCTTGCCATCCAGTTCCCTCTCATTGTGGTCCTCACAGTTTCGTAAACTCGTCATGTATGTCCTGGAGCCGGCGGCGCAAGTGCAGCACGGCGTAGTGCTTGCGAGAGAGCAGAGTGTTCACGCTGACGCCGGTTGCCGCAGAAATCTCGCGGAAGCTGCGGCCTTCAAACTCATGGGCGATAAAGATTTCGCGCTGCTCTTCCGGAAGTTCTTCCAGGGCCTCTTCCAGTTCGGCCAACAGCAGAGTCCGCGCCAAACCCGCTTCCGGTCCGAACTCTGGAGAGGGGAGCAGGTCCTGCAGTCGGGCCGACTCTCCACCTTCCTCAGAGTTTGCTTCCTCCCGCAGCGGGTCATGCTTGCGCTTGCGGTACAGGTCAATGATGCGGTTACGTGCGACGCGAAAGAGCCATGCGCTGGCCTGTTCGATCGGCTTCATGAGCCGGTATGCCTGCACAAATTCGTAGAAGACGTCCTGCAGAATATCTTCGGCGTCGGCCTCGTTGGCCACGCGCTTGCGGATGAAGTTGCGCAGCCGGGCTCTCTCCTTCTGGACCGCCACGGAGATGCGCCGATCCTGCTCAGTCCTCATCCACTCGATGGTAGTCGCCTCTTCCATCTAATGGTGTAGACGAATGAGCGACTTGAATATTTTGGGGAAAATGAAGCACAGGCAGGTGATTGCCGTCACAGCCCCAGAGAAGGAGAGAGTCTAGGCTGGAATGGGGTAGTGGGTTCAGCCTGCCCGGGCGGCGCCGCTCCCGGACGAGACGGTCGCCGAGGGAGCCGCGTGCGCAGAAAGGGGGCTCTATGAAGCCCTTCAGCCTGCTGCTTGGCAGTATCCTTTCCGTCGCCGTTATCGCCGTGTTACTGCTGACTTTCGGCATGAAGCCAGGTCCCAGCGAGCAAGGCGCGGCACTTTACAACGTTGCCAGCGAGAGCACTGTGAAAGGCACGGTGCGCGCGGTTGAGGACTACACCTGCCCGGTGAGCGAGAACGAGATGGGGCGGCACCTGCGCATGCAGACCGCAGCCGGCGCGATGGAAATTCACCTGGCACCGGCGCGAGTGATGCGCAGCCAGAAGTTCACCTTCTCGCCCGGCGATGAAATCGAGGTCCTCGGTTCCAGGGTGAAAATAGAGGGCCAGGAATCCATCATCGCGCGCGAGGTCACACGCGGCAGCGAGAGCTTCTTCATCCGGGATCGCGAAGGAAAACTCCTGCTGATCCAGCAGTAGCGTGCCGCTAACGGTGGCGGAGGCGATGTGGAAGGAGCACAACATGCTTCCCTTTCGTGACCGGGCGGAAGCTGGGCGGCTGCTGGGAAGCGCGCTAGCGGCTTATGAAGGCCAGGCGGAAGTGCTGGTGCTGGCGCTGCCTCGGGGCGGCATTCCGGTGGGCTACGCCGTGGCCAAAATGCTGGGCGCTCCGTTGGACATATTTGTGGTGCGCAAGCTGGGCGCGCCGGCCAACCCGGAACTGGCGATTGGGGCCGTGGCCCCGGGCGGGGTGTGCATACTGCAGGAGGAAATCATCTCCGGGCTGGGAATCCCGGCTGATGAGGTTTGCGCCATCGCCGCCCGGGAGGAACAAGCGCGGCGGCAATGTGAAGAACTGTACCGCCACAACCTGCCAGCGCAACCCATCGGTGGCGCTGCTGTGATCCTGGTGGACGATGGCATTGCGACCGGCGCCACCATGCGCGCCGCCATCGCCGCGCTGCGACGCTTGCAGGCAAGGAAAATCGTCGTGGCGGTGCCGGTTGCACCGGCTTCCACCTGCCGCGAACTGCCAGCCGACCAGGTGGTCTGCCTGGCCACGCCGGCCATCTTCTTCACCGTGGGCCAGTGGTACGTTAATTTCGAGCAGGTAAGCGACGAACAAATGGCTGCGTTGCTCGAAGAAGCATCTACTTTCGTAGCATAAGGAGCACCAACATGCCGCTGCAGAGACTTAAAGAATTGCTGGACCGAAACGGCATTCACTATGAATGCATCGTGCATCTGCCCGCCTACACGGCCCAGGGAATCGCCGCCGTGACGCACATTTCGGGCAAGGAACTGGCCAAGACCGTCATGGTGAAACTGGATGGCACGCTGGCCATGGCGGTGCTGCCGGCTTCGCATCGCATTGACATGCGGCGGCTGCACGAGGCCACGGGAGCGGGGACAGTGGCTGTAGCCACAGAAGCGGAATTCAAAGATGCCTTCCCCGGCTGCGAGACTGGCGCCATGCCTCCCTTTGGCAGCCTGTATGGGTTGCCGGTATTGGTGGATGAAACGGTAACCCACGACCGAGAAATCGTGTTCAATGCCGGATCGCACACGGAACTAGTGCGCCTGGCGTATGAGGAATTCGCTCGCCTGGAAGGGCCGAGGGTGTTGAGATTTTCCGCCGGCGCCTCCACGGCCGCAGCCTAAGCAGCAAGTTCTTTGTGATATTCCGCGAAGCACAGCTTGCTCTCCGACGCTTAACAGGGGCGTTTGTGGGTTCCGAAAGTAACCTGGAGCTGCGTTGACGGATTTCCAGCCGCTGGCGAATAATCAGTAGGCACCCGCAAATCGTTTCACAATGCAAAAAGAAATGCCCGAATGACTGGGGATACGCCCCCCTTCTTAAACTTTTCAGAGACACTGTCCAGGAATTTAGCGTCTAAGTATGCTGTGTGCCTGGCTGGAGGGCCCATGAGGCGAGGCTGGTGGGTACCTGTGATGGCAACGGCGTTGCTGCTGACCGGTTGCGGAGGTGGATCGTCTGTGCCGGTGGCGATTAGCGTCTCGCCGAAAACGGTAACCCTATCACCGGGTGCATCGCAGACCTTTAAAGCAACGGTTACTAACACCTCGAATGTTTCGGTCACCTGGCAAGTCAATAGCACGCCGGGCGGCAGTGCCAAGGTGGGAACCATAAATGTGTTCGGCGTGTACACGGCTCCTATCTCAGAGCCAACGCCGCCAACGGTGAATGTGACGGCGGTATCGCAAGCTGATGCCACCAAGTCGGCCACAGCACTGGTGACAATCGCCCAGCCCAGCGGAGCGGGCAACCAGCAGGCGCAGTCTTTGCCGATCAAACTGGGCACCTCCGGCGGCGACAGCCTTGACCTGACCAAAAGCGGCAACACCATTACCTGCTGTTCCGGTACGCTGGGGTCGTTGGTGCAACGGGCGGGCACGTTCTACGTTTTGAGCAACAACCACGTGCTGGCCCGCTCCAATCAGGCCAAACCGGGCGAACCTGTCAGCCAGCCCGGACTGGTGGACAGCAACTGCACTCCGGCAACCCCGGTGGCCAACTTGAGCCAGTTTGTGCAATTGCCGCAGGGCGGAACCAGCACGGCTCCCAAGACGGGGACCGTGGATGCCGCCATAGCGCAGATCATCTCCGGAGCGGTGGACACGTCCGGCAGCATCCTGGAATTGGGCACCGCGAGCTCCACCCCTAACGCTCCCAATCCTGCGCCTCCGGCGAGCACTACAGTGGCACCGGCGATTGGGATGGGCGTGGCGAAGGCGGGACGTAGCTCGGGCCTGACCTGCTCCAGCATCAGTTCGGTGAACACGATCGTGGACATCGATTACTCCACCAGTTGCAGCGGCGGCACCTCATTTACGGTCGAGTTCGGCAATCAGATTGTGATCAGCGGCGGCAGCTTCAGCGCGGCGGGCGACTCCGGTTCGCTGGTGGTGAACACAAGTACGGCGCAACCGGTGGGCCTGCTTTATGGGGGCGACAGCACCAGCACAGTGGCCAACCCTATCAACACAGTGTTGAACGATCCGGGTTTAGCCGACAGCAACGGCAACCATCCGACGATTGTGGGAGGAGCACAGCACCCGATTCTGTGCCCAAAGCCGGGCGCCACCGCTCCGGCCAGCGCGCAGGCAACGGCTCCGCTGGCCGCAACGGAGTTGGCGCGGGCTACGGAAGTGGCGGCCCGCCACGCATCGCGGCTATTGGCTAATCCGGCCGTGGCAGGAATAGTGGTGGGACGCAGCCAGGACGAACCCGGCAAAGGCGCGGTGGTGATCTATGTCAAGTCGCTGCCAAACCCGGGAACCTTCCCTGCGCAACTCGATGGGGTGCGAACCCGGATAATGCCCGTATCCGCTTCCGCCAGCGCTGTGGAATCCGTTGCGGTGGCGGAGGCGGAAGTGGCGCGGGTTGCCGCCATCAAGGAGCAGCATGCCGAGCAATTGCTGCGGGAAAATCCAGCGATTTTTGGAGTAGGCGTGGGCGCCAGCGAGGACAGCCCCGGGGAAGCCGCCGTGATTTTGTTTGTCGATCAGGACATGTCGTACAGGCCGCCGATAGCTTTAGACGGGGCGCGAATCAAAGTGCGCCGCAGCGACCGCTTCCGGGCCTGGGGATGGAACGAACGGCAGCAGCCCCGTGCCTGTTCGCTGAACAAACGTCGCTAGCGCTTGCGGTGAGGACGCCCGACAGCCGGCGCTACGACCGCGATGCTCCCGCTCTCTGCACACAAGCCGGTCAGGACCTCAGGCGGAGCCGCCGGCATCGCGCTTCATGCGCCGGGAAACCCAGCGCAGCAGTTCGTCGGGATGGATGGGCTTATTGAGGATGTCGAAGTTATGGCCAGCGGAGCGGGCGCGTTGCATCAAGTCGACGGCGGCCGCCTGCCCGGTGAGCAAAAGGACTTCGCAGTTGGGCAGCATTTCGCGGACGCGGATGGCGACCTCGACGCCGTTCATGTCAGGCATGATCACGTCGCTGATCAGGAGGGCGGGCTGGAAATCGAGAGTCTTGCTGAGCGCCGCATGCCCGGAATAAGCCACCTGGCAATCATATCCGCCCTGGCGGAGGATAAGACCGAGGGTATCGGCGATCAGAATTTCGTCATCTGCGATCAGCACTTTGGGCTGTGCGCTCATGAAAGTCCGGGCCTGTCCCCCGGCAGAACCACAGATCAGAGTTTGCCAATACGCTTCAATTCCGCCTGCAAAGCCTGCTCTACCCGCTTGGACCGCCTTTCGCCGCGGGCGACCCGGCTCACATAGGAGCGGTCTACGCCAAGACGGCGGGCTACACGGGCATAAAGGCCACGGTAACGGGCGTATCGCGCCAGTTTGCTGCTCCCGAGACTGCGGCCTGTCACCATTGATGACACAAGTACAGCTCTTAAGTGGCGTCCCTGATTTCCGACTACTATAACGCTGGCGTTAACGGTGTCAAGGG
>DATJFA010000053.1:0-5509 GCA_035496015.1 Terriglobales bacterium
CGCCATCAGCTACCGCCTACTTCTTTGCGGCCTCTCCGGCCTGTAACTACTCCTCACCCACGCCTTTACATTGCTTGACCCATGTACCGCAAGCGGGTAGAGTTTTTGCAAGGGGTATTCCCGTCCATGTCCACCGTTCCCATGTCGCATAGCAGCAAATACGTGAAGTTCGGTATTGCCACCACCATCATCGTGGTGGCGCTCGGCTATCTGGCGTACACCGGTGTGCAGCAGAGCAAGAGCTATTACGTCACCATCATAGAGCTGCACGGCATGGACAACAGCGTATATACCAAGCGGCTGCGGGTGGCGGGCAACGTCGAGCCGGGCTCGATCCGGCGCACCGGCCTGCGCCTGGAGTTCACGCTGGTGGAGCAGGGCAACAAGCTGCCGGTGGTGTACACCGGAACCGAAGCCCCGCCGGACACTTTCAAGGACAACGCGCAGGCGCTGGCTGCGGGCAGCTTCGGGCGCGACGGGGTTTTCCATGCCAGCGAAATCCAGGCCAAATGCGCCTCCAAGTACGCACCCCAGCAGCAGAACGCCCCCGCGGCTCCGGCCAAGACCATGAGCCAGGCCGATCCCGGCGCCGCTACTGGTCTTAATAAGTGAGTTTTTCCTCTTCGCCGGCCAATTCGACCAACGCTAATCTCATTCAGCCCACAGCCAGCTCGGCAGTGTCGCTTTCCCACGTAAGCAAGATTTTTGGCCGCTTTGCCGCCCTGCGCGATTTGAGCACGGAATTTGCGGCGGGCAAGCTCTACGCCATCCTAGGCGATAACGGGGCAGGGAAGACCACGCTGCTGCGTGCCATGGTTGGCCTGGCGCCGCCTACGCGCGGCAGCATCACCGTGCTGGGCACCCCAGACCTGCGCGCGGCCACCGCCGAAATCGGCTACATGGCTCATCCCTCGCTGCTTTACGAAGATATGAGCGGCATGGAAAACCTGCGCTACTTTGCCGCGCTCTACGGCATCCGCGATGACCAGCCCTGCCAGCATGCCATCCACGCCGTGGGACTGGATCCCGCCCTCACGCGGCGTGTGGGTCAGTATTCACAAGGCATGCGGCAGCGGCTATCGCTGGCCCGCGCCTTGGTGCACGACCCCAAAATTCTTTTTCTCGACGAGCCCTTCTCCAATGTGGACGTTGTCTCGGCGCGCGAGATGGTCCATGTGCTGGCCCACATGCGCGACCTGGGCAAGACGATTTTTATCGTGACTCATCAGGCGGCGCTGCTGGAAGGCGTGGCCGACGAGTTCGTCTGCATGGCGGCTGGCCAAATCAGCACCAGCACCCGGGAACTGCCCGCCAGTTTGGAGCAGGGCGCGCCGCCGGCGAAGGCGACCCTATGAGCCTGGGCGAAATCACGCGTGTCTCCCTGGCGAAAGACTTGCGCCTGGAGTGGCGCTCCAAGGACGCCATCAACTCCATGCTGTTTTTCGCCCTGCTGGTGGTGGTGATCTTCAGCTTTTCCTTCGACCCCACTGCCGAGGAGTCGCGCCACATTGCCGGCGGCATCGTGTGGGTGGCGTTTCTGTTTGCCGCCGTCGTGGCCCTCAACCAGACCTGGGCGCGCGAACTGCGCAACCAGGTGCTCGATGCCTATCGGGTTTCGCCTGCTCCTGCCAACGCGCTGTTTATCTCCAAGGCGGTGGGCAACTTCATTTTCGTCGCTGTGCTCGAGGCGCTAATGGCGCCTCTGTTCATGGTGTTTTACAACCTGCGCTCCATCGGCCCAGCGTATCAGTTGGTGGTTGTGGGCGCGCTCGCCACTTGGGCGCTGGTGGCCAATGGAACATTCTTCGCCGCCATGTCCATCCGCACTCGCAGCCGCGAGGTCATGCTGCCACTGATTCTTTTCCCGATCTCCATTCCCGCACTGCTGGCCATGGTTTCCGCCACCACCGCCATCCTCACCGGCGAAGGCGCTTACCGATTCTGGGTAGTGTTGCTTGTGGTCTACGATGTGGTGTTTACTACTGTTTGCCTGCTCCTTTTTGAGACAGTACTCCACGCCGAATGAGACGTATATTTGTCATTCTCGCGCTCCTGACCTTCGGCCTGCTCAGCTACGCCCTTTATGAAGGCATGGTGGCCGCGCCCACGGAACAGACCATGGGCGAGGTGCAGCGCATTTTCTACTATCACGTGCCGTCGGCGATAACCGCCTTCACCCTGTTTCTGATCAACTTTGCTGTGTCCATCATCTACCTGGCCCGGCGGAATCAGAAGGCGGATGCGCTGGCCGTGAGCACCGCCGAAGTGGGCGTGGTTTTTTGCACGGTGGTGCTGGTCACCGGCCCGCTCTGGGCGCGCCCGGTGTGGGGCATCTGGTGGACCTGGGATGCACGCCTTACCAGCACTCTGCTGCTGTGGTTGATTTACATCAGCTACCTGATCCTGCGGCGCTATTCCACCAGTGGTCAGACTCCCGTGATCGCCGCCGTGCTGGCCGTGTTCGGCTTTCTCGACGTGCCGTTCGTCTACCTGGCTAACCGCCTGTTCCGCACCCAGCACCCGCAGCCGGTTTATTTTGGCGGCCCGGGTTCGGGCGCCGATCCACGCATGACCTACGCCTTGCTCATGAACATGGCGGCGTTCTTTTGCTTTGCTGCCCTGGTGGTATGGCTGCGCTTTCGCCTGGAGCGCGCCCGCCAGGACTTTGAAGAAACTCAGGCGCTGGAATCTCTGCTGCAGCCTGACGCGAGGTCCCCGCGATGAAGTTCCTGTACGCGGCCTACGCCGTCACTTGGGTGATCCACATCACTTATCTCACTCTGCTCAGCCGCCGCTATCGCCGCCTGCGCGAGGAAATGCAGGACCTGCGAAAGAAATAAATTCCAAATCTACCGCGGATTCAAACGGATCCTCACGGATCAAGGGTCAACCTATTCAATTGGTTTTGCCGAGGACCGCGCCGGTCAAGAAATGACCGTTGGAGAATACTCGAAGAGAAATCCCTAAAATCCGCGTTTATCTGCGGTGGACTTGAATCGGATGCGGTTTACTGGGTGAAGAAATCTTTGAACACCTGGAATGCGTTGCGGGCGCTTTCTCCGCCAGGGCGGAAGAAGATCCAGCACAGCCAGACGGCGGCGCCAATCATGCCGATTTTGCTGAGCCAGTCGGAGGCGGTCACGTTGCCCCGCGGATGCGAGCCCACGCCCACTGCCGCCATCACCGCGAATAACACCAGAACTATGATATCGAACGTGCTCACTGGCTGTTCCGATCCGGCGCTGTGCTTTCCTGCAGCTCTTCCACAGGATAATCGCGGAGAAATTCGTAGGCTTCAATAGCAGCGGCGATTCCCACCGGCCCCCCGAACGCTCTCTGCGGCTCTACCCGGATAACACGCGCGTCAAAGCGCACCCGCACCTTCTCCGTAAGCGTCACATGCGGGGGAAAGGTCAGGGTCACCGCCAGGCGCTCGCCCAACTGCAGCGGCCGCTGCAGGCGGAAGTACACGCCGCGGGCGCTCACGTTGTCGGTTTCCGTTGCTATTTCGGCTCCATCATTACTGGCCATCCGCACCGCCGCCGGCAATCGCATGTCGAAGCGCCGCATCGCGCGGCGTTCGGGAATGGCTTGAGTCATGGTTATTGGTCGTCCTAGTAGCATTCGGGGCCGGTTTCCGCCAACTCAATTTACAAATCCCTGGTTCTCAAGCCACACCAACTCACATCGTAAGTTCCGCTCAAGGAGCAGGCTCCGACCGCCCAACTGCCACAATTACTAGACTTTGCCCTCGGATTGCAAGCGCAAACAGTGCAGCGAAGTTAGCTGATTACCCGCGCTTAGCGGTGCTATCGCAGGCCGCTGTCCGGGCCCTGCGCCCCCAGGCCCTGGGTCTCTCCACCCGATGGTTCGATCCCTCCAGCACGCGGGCCAGATTGAGCAACGAGGGGCTGCCGCAGACGACGCAACATCCGTTCTTGCTGTCGCTGACCACCTCGCAATTGGCGCACAGCACAGCTTGTTGCAAGGGAATCAGATTCCGCGGCACAAACACTCGCACGGCTGCCGCCATGGGTACGCTCCTACGTTGCTATGGGAACTGCAATTGCCCTTCCACTGGCATTCAACCGAGAGCCCCGTAACTCCATGGGATATCGATGGTCGCGCTCCGGCGAGTGGTTTCCAGCCACGCCCTGGTGAAAGGAGTTGCAGCTTTTTTCGCAAAAATCCCCTTGCCATCTCCCCCGCTTGAGCTGGCCAGCCCATCGCCGTACTCGTGCCACTGGGTAGCGAGTGCGGAGGGGTGCGCCACCCGGCGGGGGTTGTGGCGTTCGTGATTTACATACGGAATTCGGGGTTCAATGCCCGGCCTTCATCGCATTCCCCTGCCCTTGACCGTTGTAGCTGCCGGATGATAAGTATCAAAGGCTTCTCCCAATCGGTTGACAGGTTTACCGGCTTCACGCCTGCGCTTGTCCGCGGGACGCGTGCTCGGATTTTCCCTGGAAATCTCGCTGCGTGCGGAGGATTGTGTGGAATTGAAGTGGGCTTGGAAAGCGGGCTCTGTGTTTTTTCGCATCGCCCTGGTGCAATTCGCGCTGTTGGCGGTCGCAGGCTTAAGTTGCGCATCGGCCGATTCCGGCTCCGCGACACCTTTGGGGACCACTCGGGCGGCATCGGTCGCCCGCAAGGTGCTGCGCAACTATGGCCGCCTGCCGCTGAGCTTCGAACCCAACGTCGGCGATAGCAATCCGGAAGTGAAATTTCTGTCGCGCGGCCAAGGTTACAGTTTGTTCCTGACCGCCAACCGCGCTGTCCTGCAGGTCCCCACTCGCACCCCAAAAACCTCTGCGCCCGCCTCATTCCGCGCGATAAACCTCGAACTGCTGGGCGCCAACCCGCAGACACAAATCGTCGCCTCCGATCGGTTGCCGGGCGTGAGCAACTACCTCCTGGGCTCCAATCCCGCCCAATGGCACACCGGCGTTCCGCATTTCGCCCGCGTTCGCTATCGCGGCGTTTATCCTGGCGTTGACCTGGCCTATTACGGCCGCCAGCAGCAACTGGAATATGACTTTGTCGTGGCCCCCGAAGCCGACCCCAGCCGCATTCGCCTGCAAGTTCAGGGTGCCGACGCCCTGCGCCTGGATGGCAACGGCAATCTGGTCCTTCATCTGCCCGGCGGCACCATTCACCTGCGCCGTCCCGATGTCTATCAGCAGATCGGCAACAAGAAACAACCGGTGGCTGCCCGCTACATTCTCGAACCTGGTAACCGTGTGGCGTTCGTCCTTGCCAACTATGACCGCCGCCGCGCGCTCGTAATTGACCCGCGGCTGGCTTACTTCAGCTACCTGGGCGGCTCCCTGAGCGAGTCAACACCGTCCATCGCGGTGGATTCAGCCTTCAATGCCTACCTGGCCGGCACCACGACTTCCACAGACTTCCCCACCCTTGGCCCCTATCAGGGCAGCCTGAAAGGCGCCAGCAACATATTCGTTACCAAATTCAACTCCGCCGGCACGGCCCTGCTTTTTTCCACTTACCT
>DATJFA010000054.1:0-7672 GCA_035496015.1 Terriglobales bacterium
AGGATGTGAGCGGCGGCGTTCCGCACGTCCATGAAAACGCTGTATAGCTGGCGGTGTGACTTGTCGCTTTCTATTAGTTGCTGCAAACCGGCGCCGTCGGCAAACGGCGCCAGTGGCCCGTCAATGGTGCGAATGACTTCGCTGAGAAATATCTGGTTGGGCGGACGTTTCAACTGATAGCCTCCCTTGGCCCCCCGGACGCTCTCCACCATGCGCGCGTTCTTAAGTTCCAGCAGAATAAGTTCCAGGAATTTTTCCGGCAGGTTCTCCTCGTGGGCGATATCGCGAATGCGGATCGCGCCTTGGCGGTAGCGCCGGGCCAGCACCATCAGCGCCTGCAGGGCGTACAGACCCTTCTGGGAGACTTTCATAGCGACAGCGGCATTGCCGCAAGAATTGATACTCTATCATCTTTGTAGGGAATGCAAGACTTTGCGCTTGAACAGATGGAATTTGCACTTAGAAGCGGGATTAAGACTGGAACCTTATGTGCTGGCCCTGGCGAAATGGGGATTCGTGGGTGCGATTTGTAAATTTTTGCCGCTCCGGCAGGCGTAACTGCCGCAGGTGACGCATCTTAGCGCGGCGTGTTACATTAGTTTTCGCAGCCCCCGTCCACTTCTCTGCATCTAGAAACTTATTCGGAATTGCCGGTTTAGTACAATCATGGGTCTATTTCCAGTTCTGCACCGGAGCCCCCTCTTTACATGAGCGTTTTAGAGATGCCCTTGCAGGTGGTGGACGAAGAACTGCCGCCAGCAGGCCAAGAAGACAGCAGCGTTTCACAACCCTCCCACACGGATTCCCGGGGTTATTGGGATTGGGTTTTCTGCCTCGCTATTATCTGCGGGCTCGCCTTCCTGGTGTATGCCAGCCTGCATGACTCTCTGTTCCGGCCGGTGTGGCTGGCTGCGGAGCACCATCGCTGGGGCAAGCTGATGTTCCGGCCCAGCGTGCTGTGGATGGCAATGGGCGCCGGGTTGCTGATTTTTCGCACCATTTTCTGGTTTCGCTACCGGCCCTTTCCGGCGTCCAGCCTGGCCGACGCGCCACATCTCACCGTGGTCATCCCTGCTTACAACGAAGGGCCAATGGTGCTGAAGTCCATCGAATCGGTGGCCACGGCGCTATATCCCCACAACCGCCTGGAGATTTTTGTGGTGGACGACGGCAGCAAGGACGACACCTGGCTCTACATCCAGCGCGCTGCCTCCCGCTATCCCCACATGGTGACTACGTTTCGCCAGCCGAAGAACAAAGGCAAGCGCGCGGCCCTGGCCGTGGGCTTCGAGAGAGCGCGGGGCGAAGTCATTGTTACCCTCGATTCCGACAGTGTCATCGAACCCAACGCGCTGTTAGCCATTACTGGACCGTTTCGCGATCCCAAAGTGGGCGCGGTGGCCGGCAAGGTGGAAGTTTATAACCGGCGCAGCGGAATTATTCCCCGCATGCTGCACGTGCAGTACATACTTTCGTTTGACCTGATGCGGGCCGTGGAATCTTCCTACGGTACGGTCTACTGCTGCCCCGGCGCGCTGACCGCCTATCGCACCTCCATTGTGCGCCGCGTGCTGCCCGCCTGGATGGAACAGAAATTCCTGGGCTCGCGTTGCACCTTCGGCGAGGACCGCGCCATGACCAACATGGTGCTCTCACAGGGCTACGACACGGTTTACCAGCGTTCGGCGCAAGTGCGCACCGTCGTACCCGAAAATTACATGAAGATGTGCAAGATGTTTCTGCGCTGGGACCGCAGCTACGTGCGCGAAGAGATCAACTTCATGCGCATTGTGTGGAAGCGGCCGCTGGTGCCGCGCATTATTTCGGTGTGGGAGCGGATCACCTCCAACCTGCGCTATCCGGTGCACTACTTCAGCCTGATCATGCTGGGCGCGCTGGCTTACGTGCGGCCAGGAATGATTCCGCGCATGCTGCTGGCCATCGGCGTGGTATCGCTGTTCAACATGATTTATTACCTGCGCAGCGAGCGCTCCAAAGACTTCGTTTATGGCGTGCTCTATGGCTATTTTTCCTTCTTCCTGATGTTCTGGATTTTCCCCTACGCCGTGCTCACGGTGCGGGCGCGCGGCTGGCTGACCAGGTAGCTGGCTAGCTGACTGGCTGATTAGCTAGCCCGCGCAGCGGGCGTAATAGTAAAGCCCATGGCGGAAGCCCTGGGAGAGCGACTGGGAACTGACAACTAGGTGCTGGGTACTTCTTCTCTGGCCGCGTAGTGGGATTCCACGTAGTCGTTCAGGATGGAGATAAATTCGGCCACGATTTTATCGCCGCGCAGGGTGGTCATCAGGCGGCCGTCCACAAAGACGGGAGCCTTGGGCTCCTCAAATGTTCCGGGAAGAGAAATGCCGATGTGTGAGTGCTTGGATTCGCCCGGGCCGTTGACCACGCAGCCCATGACCGCCACCTTCAGTTCCTCCACGCCGGGATAGCGTTCCTTCCACAACGGCATCTGCTCCCGCAAGTAGGACTGGATCTGCTCCGCCATCTCCTGGAAGAAGGTGCTGGTGGTGCGGCCGCAACCGGGACACGCCGTGACCTGCGGAGTGAAGCTGCGAATGCCCAGCGACTGCAGAATCTGCTGCGCCACCAGCACTTCTTCAGTGCGGTCGCCGCCGGGCGCCGGCGTGAGCGAAACGCGAATGGTGTCGCCGATGCCCTCTTGTAGCACCACACCCAGCGCCGCGGTGGAAGCCACAATACCTTTCATGCCCATGCCCGCCTCGGTGAGCCCAAGGTGTAACGGGTATTGGCAGCGCGTGGCCAGGCTGCGGTAAACATCAATGAGGTCCTGCACCCCGCTGACCTTGGCACTGAGAATGATCTGGTCCTGGCGCAGTCCGTAATGCTCCGCCTTAGCCGCGGAATTTAGCGCGCTTACCACCATGGCTTCCATGGTCACATCGCGAGCGTCCTTAGGCTCATCCAGGCGCGAATTCTCGTCCATCATGCGGGTAAGCAACGCCTGGTCCAGTGAACCCCAGTTCACACCGATGCGCACGGGCTTGTTGTTCTCGACCGCCACTTCGATCATGGTGCGGAAGTTGTCGTCGTCCTTGCGGCCCACGCTGACGTTGCCGGGGTTAATGCGGTATTTGGCTAACGCCCGGGCGCAGGCGGGAAACTTCTTCAGCAGCAGATGCCCGTTGTAGTGGAAGTCGCCGATGATAGGCACACGCACGCCCTGCTTTTCCAGACCCTCCACGATGTGGGGAACAGCGGCGGCGGCAGCCTCGTTATTCACCGTAACGCGCACCAGTTCGGAGCCAGCACGGGCCAGGGCGGCAACCTGCTTAATGGTTCCGGGGACGTCGGCGGTGTCAGTGTTGGTCATGGATTGGACCACGACCGGAACCTCGCCGCCGACCCGCACTGCACCTATGGTGCAGGTGTAAGTCTTTCTACGCTGGGTAGTTGCCATCCCAAGGCTAGTTTAGCATGCGGAGCGCGGCGCCCGGTTTCTCTCGAGGCAGCACGTGCCGCCCCTCCGGGGCTCGTTTCTCTCTATCGCTGGCTCCCAGGACTTCCGTCCTGGGCTTTACTATCTCGCGCCTCCGGCGCTGAGGCATTCAAAGAAGCCCCACGGAGTGGTTTTGAAACTCGAAACGTGAAACTTGAAACCAGTTTCAACTGGCGAGGGCAAGATGCCCTCGCGACAGCCGGCGAGACGCCGGCGCTACGGAAGTTGAAACCTGCGAAACCTTGAAACCTGCCTACGGCAGCCTTTGCGCCAATCCTGGCAGCGTCTTCACCAGGTCGTTATAGATCACGACCACGAAGAACAGCAACAGAAACAGGAAGGCCATCTGGTAGACGCGCTCCTTCACGTGCAGGCTGATGTCATGTCCCATAACGCTCTCGATCAGCAGCATCAGGATGACGCCCCCGTCGAGAATCGGAATGGGGAAGAGATTAAAGATTCCCAGGTTGAGGCTAATGGCCGCGGTGAGTTGCAGGAGTGGTGAGAGGCCTTGTTTGGCGGCTTCCCCGGAGGCACGGGCAATGCCGATGGGGCCTTCCATCTGCCGCATGGAAACCTGGCGGCGGACCATCTTCTCCACCAGTTGCAGGATCAGGTAGGAACTCTTCTTGTTATCGTCCCAGGACTGGCTCAGGGCGGCAACAAAAGGCAGCTGCGTAACTTCGTCGGGATCGCAACTAATGCCAATGCGCCAGCGCTTTTCCTCTTCCCCGGGAGCCAACACCAGTTCCGGCTTGATGGTCAGGTTCAGCTGCTTGCCGTTGCGCTCGACGGTAAAGGTTGCAGGCTTTCCTTCGTCATCCTGCAGTGTGTCAATGATGGCGGGCACCGAGCGCACAGGTCTGCCATTTACGGCGACAATCTTGTCGCCCAGCTTCATGCCTGCCCTGTCGGCTGGCAGCCCTTCCTCCAGCGAAGTGACCACGTTGGGCTGGTCGGGCACCCAGCCCGCGCTTCCATACTGATCGGGGCCGGTAGGCTCGGGAACAATCGTCTTGGTGAGGGTTTGCGTGCCGCGCTGGAGCTCTACTTTGACTGGCTGATTGGGGCTGAGCACCATCTGAGGAATCACCTGCTGCCAGGTGGGGTTGAGCGGGCCATCATCCAGGCGCACGATCTTGTCGCCCGGCTGAATGCCGGCCTTGGCGGCGGCTGAGTCCTTGATCACATAACCGACCAGCGCCGTCTTATTGGCCCAGATGGGCCGCGAGAAGCTCACCATGTAGACGCCGGTAAGCAGCGCCAGCGCGAGGAAAATGTTCATGAACGGCCCGGCCACGGCAATGATGAAACGCTGCCAGCGCGGGTGCGAAAGAAACTCGCCCGGATCGCCCGTGCGCGGTTCCATGGGGTTTTCCCCCGACATCCGCACGTAGCCGCCGAGAGGAATAGCGCTGATGCGGTAGTCGGTTTCGCCCTTACGCCAGCCCAGCAACCGGGTGCCAAAGCCGATGGAAAATACTTCTACACGCACTCCAAACATCTTGGCCGTAATGTAGTGCCCGAATTCATGAATCAGGATCATGAATCCCAGCACTGCTGCTGTGGCTACTATCGCTAACAGAAACCCGTTCATAAACTTAGGAAGTTACTCTCCGTGGTGGATTGCGGAAGCCGTCCACGGCAATGGGGAGTTGCTGCGGGACAGGTACTGCACCCGTTTCTTGGCGGCGGTGCGTGCCTCTGCGTCCGTTGATAGTATCTCATTTATAGATTCAGGTTTACGGTTTTCAGTTTCACCAAGAACGTACTCGATGGTCTCGGGAATCTGCTCAAAACGAATGCTGCCGTCCAGAAATGCTGCTACCGCGACCTCGTCGGAAGCATTGAGAGCAATAGGCTTAGCGCCACCTGCCCGGGCTGCTTCGTAGGCCAGCCGTAGACAGGGAAACTTTTCCATATCGGGAGGCGTGAAGTCGAGGTGCCGCAGGTCCATGACCGAGAAGCGCAGGCTGGAAGCAACGCGCTCTGGCCAGGTGAGGGCGTAGAGGATGGGAAGGCGCATATCGGTTACTGAGAACTGGGCCAGAATGCTGCCATCCACGAATTCCACCATGGAGTGAATGGTGGATTGGGGATGAACGATGACCTTTACCTTTTCCGGCGGCACGCCAAACAGGCGGCAAGCCTCGATCACCTCGAACCCTTTATTCATCAGGGTGGCGGAGTCAATGGTGATGCGCTTCCCCATCTTCCAGGTGGGGTGGTTCAGTGCCTGTTGCACCGTAATTGAGGCGAATTCGGAGCGGGGTGTGTTCAGGAACGGCCCGCCCGAAGCGGTCAGCCAGATCGCCTCAACTTCCTCCATCCGTCCTCCCCGCAGGCATTGGTGGACGGCATTGTGCTCGCTATCTATGGGAAGCAGAGGCTTGTTGTGCCGCCGGGCTTCAGCCGTGAGCAGTTCTCCGGCGGCTACCATGCATTCCTTATTGGCCAGGCCCACAGTTTTTCCGGCTTTTACTGCTTCGTAGGTGGCTTCCAGCCCGGCCACGCCCACGATGGCGCTGACCACGAAATCCACCTCAGGATGGGTAGCGACCTGTACTGTGCCGGGAGAGCCATGGACGACCTTGATGTCGCGCAAACCATCGCGTTGCAGACGCGAGCGCAATTGCCCGCCATCCTCTTCCCCGGCCACCGAGAGAATGCGTGGGCGCCAGCGCCGGGCCTGCTCATAGGCGGCTTCCAGGTTCTTGCCCGCTGCCAGGGTGAGCACACGAAAACGCTCCGGGTAAGACTCCACAATGGCGAGCGTGCTGCGCCCGATGGAGCCGGTGGAGCCCAGGATGGCGAGGGTTTTCATGCCTTCGGCATAGTTTAACGTGAAGCTGTCAGCTTCCAGCAATCAAGTGTAGCGCCGGCCTCTGGCCGGCTGTCGCGAGGGCATCTTGCCCTCGCACTGCGGGCGGGACGCACGCAGGACAGCCGCCGGGACGGCGGCGCTACGCCGCTGCTACGACAGCACCCGCAGCGCGGCGTAAAACCAGATCACCGGCGCGGCCAGAAGCAGGGCGTCAATGCGGTCCAGCAGGCCGCCATGGCCGGGCAACAGCGCGCCTGAATCCTTTACCCCGGCGCCTCGTTTGATCAGCGATTCCACCAAATCGCCCAATTGGGCCGCCACGTTAATTACCGCGGATAAGACGAGGATCGTGAGCAGCGGCCAGGGTTGCAGGGCAAAGTAGCCATCCCGGCGCTCAATCAAATGCGCCTGCAGCAGCGCGGCGCTGATCGGCTGTGCGTTGCTGAGGAAAGCCCAGCCCACCGCCAGGCTGCCCAGCATGGAGCCCGCTGCGCCTTCCCAGGTCTTCTTGGGGCTGACGCGCGGTGTCATCAGGTGGCGCCCAAAAGCGCGTCCCACGAAGTAGGCGGTGGTATCGCCTGCCCAGACTACCAGCAGCACATAAACCAGCAGAATGGCCCCCGCCCACTGCTGCCGTATCTGCACCAGAAATCCCAGGGGCAGAGCAATATAGCCGAAAGCGAACGCGGAAGCGGCGGCAGCCGGAAGCGCCGCGCTGAAATCGCTGCGCGCCATGGCGATCACCAGAAACACAAACGGGGCAAGTACCGCCGAAAAGCCCATGGCAACCATGAAGCTGGAAGTCGCAATCAAGGGCTTGCCGCTCATGGCGTTCAGCGCCAGAAACAGGAACAGCACCGCCACGTAGACATACGTGGGCTTCCACAGCGGCTGCACGCGGTAGTGTTGGGAAAGCTGCAGGAATTCACGTGTGGTCAGCAACGCTACAATCGCCACCACCGCCGAGAGCAGAGAGACGGGTGCGCGCAGCACAATCAGCAAAACGATGGGGATCAGGATGGCCGCGGTGGCGATGCGCTTCCACGGCCCGGAGGCGCGCTCAGTTGTCGTGGCTATGGCTGCCGGCTCCGTTGCCATGATGAGCGTTAACCAGGCCGCCGTAACGCCGCTCCCGCTTTTGGTACTCGGCGATTGCTTCCAGAAGGTGCTGGCCGCGAAAGTCGGGCCATAGCGTCGGCGTGACGTAAATTTCCGCGTAGGCCAGTTGCCAGAGCAGAAAGTTGCTTAGCCGCATCTCGCCGCTGGTACGGATAACCAGGTCAGGGTCGGGAAGGTGGCGGGTGTAGAGGTGTTGCGCGATGGAATGTTCGTCCACCCGCAGGTGATCAATGCCGCCGTTGCAGGCGGCA
>DATJFA010000055.1:0-4510 GCA_035496015.1 Terriglobales bacterium
CGGCGACGGCTGGCCTGACCTGCTGCTGGTGAGCGGAGGGCCGGATGCCCAGCAGCTTGCCCCCAGCTTGCTGCTTCGCAACCTCAGGGGGACATTTGTGCCTTGGACGGAGCTGCCGGCTCCCGCAAGCCCAGGACATTATCTTGGCGCCGCCGTGGCTCCAGCCGGAAGCGATGGAGAGCGCTACGTCTATTTGACTTCCGGCGCGCTGCCCGGCAGGCTTGAGCGCGGAGGCTTGTTCCGAATCAATACAATGCGGCGCGCGCAAGCCGCCTCCGTCGCGCCACGACATGCCGCGCATGAGGGGCGTAGTGAAGCCAATCGTTAGCAGCCTGCCTGCGGTGATGATTGCGATCTTTGCGATTCTGCCGGCGGGTTCTCAAAACAAAACACAACAGCAACTCGAGCCCAAGCGAGTGGCACGCCCGGAATCCGCCGCCCAGCAGAGCGCCCGCAACCTGGGCAAGGCCTACTACGAGCAGGGCCAATATGCGCAGGCGCAAGGCGAGTTCGGCAGGATTGTGGCTACCGGCCAGGCCCTCGCTACCGACTACCTCGACCTGGGCCTGGCACAAATGCAGCTTGGCCGCTACGACCAGGCTCTGGCTTCCTTCAACACTGCCCGCCAGACGGACCCAAAGCTCACCGCCGTCAAATATAACCTGGGAATTCTCTATAAGCGGGAAGGTCGAGACGCCGAGGCAGAAGCGGCGCTGAAAGATGTGACGGATGAGGACCCCGGAGATCCTGCAGCATGGTTCAACCTTGGCGCCGTGCGGATGAACCAGCACAAGCTGGAGGCCGCGCTGGATGCCTTCCAGCACGTGGATGATATGGGCTTCGAGCGCGCCCAGAATTTTTATGTCACGTCCCTGTTCCGCAGCTTCACTGTGCTGGAGCGCTTGAAGCGGCAGCCGGAAGCGCAAAAATATCTGGCCCTCTACCAGAAGTACCGCGGGCGTGTTCCGGGAATTTCCGTGCAGGCCACGGCCTTGGAGGCAGGTAAATACGGCACGGCACTGGTGCCGCCGCCCTCACCGGTAGCGAAAAGGAATGCGCCGTTGCCCAGGATAGTGTTCGCGGAGTTCGGCGCTGAACTGAGCAGCGCGCGGCCGCAGCCTTTGCCCGAGGCGCCGGCAGCGATCGCGGCTTCCGATTACAACCTGGAATATGCGCGCCAGCACCTTCTGCCGCTGTTTGGAACCTCGGTGGCGGTCGGAGACTATGACGGTGATGGCCGACCCGACCTGTACATTGTGAATCCCGCAGGTAGGAATCGCCTCCTACACCAGGAGGCGGACGGAAGTTTCACTGACGCGACCAAGAAAGCGGGCGTGGCCGGTCCTGGCGGCAGCATCTCGGCTATCTTCGCCGATTATGACAACAGCGGGCGCTTGAGCTTGATTGTGGCGGGCTTAGGCGGGGTGCGCGTATACCACAACCAGGGTGATGGCACCTTTGCGGACAGGACCGTCGCCGCTCATCTGGCGGCCACAGCCGGGGAAGTGGCTACCCAGGCGCTGTTTTTCGATGCGGATAATGACGGACTGCTCGACCTGTTCGTCAGCGTGTATACCGATTTGGCGCATTCACCGCAGAAAGCCAGCTTTAGTTTTCCCCAGGATTGCATCGGCGCCGCTAGTCATCTTTATCGCAATAATGGCGACGGAACTTTCACCGACATCACCAAGGCTGCGGGCCTGGGGTCTGTCGGGCGGGCGCGGGGCGCGCTCTTCGCCAATTTTTCTGACGGCCCGTTTGCCGATCTCCTGGTGCTGCGTGATGACGGTTCGCCGCAACTCTATATCAATCGCGGAGGCGCACGCTTCAGCCAACGCCGCGAGCCTGGCCTGCAAGTTGCCGCCGCGCAGGCGCAGGTCGCCGACTTCAACCATGACGGCAAATTCGACCTGGTGCTGTGGACGCCCAATGGTCCGCAAGCGCTGCTGAATGGCGGCAACGCAAATTTTGTCCCGATGAAGGGCCTGCCCGCGATTGCCCCGCCAAAAGCCAACTTTGCCGCCCACGGCACGGTGGCAGACTTCGACGGCGATGGATTCGACGACCTGCTCGCAGCGGATGCGCAGGGGATGTGGCACCTGTTGCTGAACCGCGGCGGCGTGTTTCGCGAGACGCGGCTGAGCCTGAGTTCCACAACCGTGGCCTCTTCCAGCATAGTGCCCGCTTGGCTGCGCAACCCAGGCGAACTGGACCTTCTAACCAGTGCCGGAGGCATAGGACTTGAGTTGTGGCGCCGGCAGAGCCCTTCGCCCCATTGGGTCGAGATCGCGCTGGCCGGCGAAAAAAGTAATCAGAAGGGAATTGGAGCCGTAGTGGAGGTGAAAGCGGGTAACTTTTACCACAAGCAGATGGTGACGCATTCGCCGATGCGGGTATTTATCGGCAGCCTTTCGCGGGTAGATGTCGTTCGTGTGACCTGGCCAAATGCCATTGTGCAGAATGCGTTAAACGTGGCTACGGATAAGACGGTGCGCTTTCGCGAATCTGAGCGACTGGCCAGTTCCTGTCCATTTGTCTACGCCTGGGATGGGCAGAAATTCTCCTTCGTTACCGACGTGCTGGGTGCCGCGCCTTTGGGCGAACTGCAGCCCGATGGCTCGCTGGCCCAGCCCAATCCGCGGGAGTTTGTGCGCCTGCCGCACACGTTGCAGCCGCTTAACGGGCGCTACCTGCTTCGCTTCACGGACGAGATGCGCGAGGTGGATTACTTCGATCAAGTAAAGCTCCTGGCACTTGACCATCCTTTCGGGCAGGAGATCTATGCCAATGAAATCTATGGTTCCGTGCCGCAGCCTCCCGCCTTGTTTGCGGTGTCTGACCAGCGCCCTCCCGTTTCCGCCGTGGATGATGAGGGGCGCGACGTATTGCCGCTGCTGCTGCGGGCGGATGGCCGGTACGTTGGCGGCTTTCAGCGGCAGCGCATCTCCGGCCTCGCCAGCCTGCATACCCTTACGTTAGACCTGGGCTCGTTTGTTAAAACGGAACAGGTTGCCCTGTGGCTACAGGGCTGGGTGCTGTGGCCCGATTCCAATAGCGCCAGGGCGCTCGCTTCGCAGAGGACTAAGCTGGTGGGACCTTACGTGCAGGTTCGCGATGCACACGGCCGATGGGTCACGGTGGTGCCCGATATGGGCCTGCCCAGCGGCACCGGCCGCGCCATGCGCGTGGACCTGACCGGCAAGTTTCTTTCCGCCGACCACCACGTCCGCATGGTCACCAACCTGTGCGTTTACTGGGACCGGATTTTCGTCACAACCGGTGACCGGCCTGTGCGGCCCACGGCTGAAGCCCGGATGCTCAGCGCCCATCTCCACTATCGTGGCTTCAGCACGCCGCATCGCGATTCCGCCCAGGTCCGGCCAGATGAACTTAACTACGCTGAACTGGACGCCGCTGCGCCCTGGGACCCGGCGCCGGGAACCTACACGCGTTACGGTGATGTCCGGCCTGTGGTGTCCCGAAGCGATGATGAGTTGGTGGTGATGGCGCCGGGCGATGAGCTAAGTGTGAGCTTTGATGCGAACGCCCTGCCGCCCCTGCGCCCCGGCTGGCAACGCGACCTTTTCCTCTATCTTGCAGGTTGGGCCAAGGACAACGAACCGAATACAAGGGCGGGTGACAGCTCGGGTCCGCTGCCCTTCGCCGCCATGCCCGGGTACCCCAATACCGGCCCGGCGCCGCGCAGGGATTCCGCCTACCGCGCATACCTGCGGCGCTACCAGACGCGCCGGCGCTATCGGTTAATCCCGCCCCTCGCCCCGGCAGAGTGAACTGGCCAAGCACCGCCAGGAAGGGATGAACCAGCCCGCCGGGTGCAGTGAGCCGACTGTGCCGGATATGGTAGATTCAAAGAGGCGTGGGCGCGTAGCTCAGTTGGTAGAGCAATGCCCTTTTAAGGCATGGGTCGCAGGTTCGAATCCTGCCGCGCTCACCACGCATCTTGCAGGTTCTCGCGTCTACTTCCAATCACAATCCAAGCTCTACCACGCCAGCGCCTGCGCCGGGGCGTGATTTGCAGGAATGTGCTGCTCGAGCAGGGAGCGAAATTGGCCGCTCAGGTGTAACCGCTCACTCTCCTGCTCCAGCATGGCGCGGGGATCGCTGGCTCCCCGGAGCCCATAGCGCAGATACGACAACCGAAACAGCCACAAGGCGTGCTCCAGGTCTTGCTCGGTGCGCATGCGGAATGTGACCCATCCGGAGTCAGGCACCCACCGATGCTCCTGTGCAAGCCCCTCTGCCAGGAGGACATCGTGGACCGCTCGCGTAAAAGGAATGTCAACAATTCCGCCCGTATGCACATGGCCGACTTCCGCTCTGCCCAAGCGGAATTCGCGTCCGCCAAAGCGGTGCGGGTGAACTGAAATACCTGGCCAGGTGGAGAGTTCGTCCTCAAGTTTTTTCAGCTGGTTCATGGCCAATCCTTCCGCCTCACCACTTTGATGATTTAACGCCGGCTGCTGATTCAGCACAAAGAAGGAATCTGGTC
>DATJFA010000056.1:0-2337 GCA_035496015.1 Terriglobales bacterium
GTTCCTGGCCATGCTGGAACTGGTGCGGCTGCAGGCCATTCAGTTGCGGCAGGAAGCGCTGTTTGGCGAAATTCTGGTGCGCAAGCACGCGGAATTCGACAACGTGTTCGGTGAGCAGAGCGCGGTGCGGGACGACTGGCGATAAGTCGTAGCGCCGGCATCCTGCCGGCTCGAGGCGGGGGCGGGACGCCCGCGTGACAGCCGCCGAGACCGCGGCGCTACGGCGCTTATCGGTAGAGACTTTGCTTATAACGTCTCCGAGACGTAACAAGATATGTCTCTAACGAAAAGATTGATTCAGTACGTTTCGATGGTAGTGATCCACGTCCCAGCCCGTTAGGGCGGAACAGTTTTTAGCCCAGGGCGGAAGCCCTGGGTAGCGAACGGCAGATCAATTCGAGCCCCTTCAGGGGCGGCACAACAACATTATGAGTATTAAACCCAAAATCGAAGCGATTATCTACGCGGCGGAAGAACCGGTAAGCCTGGAACACATCACTGGTCTGCTCAAGCAGGCGGTGGTCTCGGAAGAAGGCACGCCGCTCACCGACGCCGAAATTAAGGCGCGGGTGCGGACCGCGGTGGACGAACTGGTAAGCGAATACGCGGCTTCCGAGCGCGCCATGGAAGTCCGCCAGGTGGCGGGCGGCTACCGCATGGCCACCAAGCCGGAACACCACGACGTGGTGCGCGCTTTCGCCAAGAGCCTGAAGCCGCCGGTGCGGCTCTCGTTGCCGGCGCTGGAAACGCTGGCCGTTATTGCCTACAAACAGCCGGTCACCGTGCCCGAAATCAGCGAGATTCGCGGCGTGGATTCCAGCGGGGTTATCGCCACCCTGCTGGAGCGCAAGCTGGTCACCACTGCCGGGCGCAAGGCGGTGATCGGCCGGCCCATCCTCTACAAGACCACTAAAGAGTTCCTGCTGCGCTTTGGACTGAAGGATGTAAGCGAGCTGCCCAGCATGGAGGAATTCGAAAGGCTGGCCAGCGAAGCGCTGCAGCTCGACATGGCGGGCGGAGTGGCCGACGCTACCGGCGTGCCCGATGTTCCGGAAACGCAAGGCGACCCGGCTCCGGGTGACGCCGAACCGGAACAGTTGGAAGCAGCGAGCAACTTGGAGACCATGGCCGGCGCGGAGCAGGAAGGCGAGGAAGAAATTGCCCGCGAGAAAGCGGCGGGAGATTAGCAAGGCTGCCCACGTGGACCAAGGCCCTGCAGCGTTGACGAAGGCGCTTACAAGGCGTGGAAGCCCACGGCTTCAGCCGTGGGAATACAGGCAATTTTCATTTCGGCCTTCAGCCCCGGCGGATCAAGCGAGCTTCGCTCGCCCGCACAGGCGAGGGCGCCTGGGCCCACGCATTTCACTGGACTGCTTTATTTTTGCGTGACCGTTAGCTCGTGGTTGCCCACTACCGCCGTGTCAATGCGGTCGGGGAGCTGAAAGCGGTTGTCTATGCCCAGGTTGGGATACTTGGGCTTGATGTAGTGATTCACGAACATCTGCAGCGCAAAGTCAGGGATGGTAACGCCATCCAGCGCGACCGAATCAATGTGCACATTAGCTACACCCGCCGAGCCGCTGCCATGCGCGGTTACGGCCACGTCATGCACGCCGCTGAACATGCTGAGCAGAGGATTGGCGCTGCGCTGCCCGGCGGTGAGTTGGTCAAAATCCACGCGCGCCCACGAATCAATCACTCCCGGCTGGCCGGAAAAGCGCAACGACTGCACCCCTTTAGGCATTCGCACTCTGCCGCTGGCCACGTAAGCGTTGATTTCCTGCTCTGTCATTACCGTGGTCAGGGGCTGGGGATTGGCCTGCTCGCCATTGCTCTGAATATGGTCCAGCTTGCGCTGCATGCTTTCGACGGCAGAATTACTGGCGGCCGGCGCATTTGGCCGGGCGGCAAGGGCAGCCAAGCAAAAGGCGCCCAGAAAAATAATCACAGCGAGTTTCATTTGGTGAGTGCGGCTTCCGTCTGCGGGTGAGGCACAGCTGTCACTCGAGGCGCGCCCAGCGTGCCCGTGATATCGAAGGAGTGCGAGCTGTCGCGCACCAGCTTGATATTCAACTTGCTGTCAAGCAGAGCGGTTCCGCTTACCTGATAGATGCCATCCCCGGCCTGCAATTTGCCTGTGCTTAAGGTGAACTCGCCCTTCTCCAGCGCCAGGCGGCCGGTGAAGCGGCGAAGGCGCAGCGGTTTGGCGGCGACCAGGTTCAGGTGGCGCATCACGCCGTCGCGGACATCAAACTCCGTACTGGAGGCCAGGGAGCCTGCCAAATCGGTTTTGCTCCAGCCCGCCGCCTTCAGCCGGTATTGCAGGGAAAGCCTGCC
>DATJFA010000057.1:0-5880 GCA_035496015.1 Terriglobales bacterium
GTGGAACGTCGAAGCATTTCTTACCAAGCCCACCGGCTTCACAGCCGAACGCAAGTACCCGCTCATCCTGAATATTCATGGCGGGCCGCACGGGCAACAAGGGCCGGAACTGAGCTTTCGCAATCAGGCCTATGCCGCGCACGGCTATGCGGTGCTGAACGTGAATTATCGCGGCTCGACCGGTTACGGCCAGAAGTTTGCCGACGCGGTTTTCGCCGATCAAGACGGCCACGAAGCCATGGACGTACTCTACGGAGTGAACGCGGCATTACGCCGCTATCCCTGGATTGACCGCGAGCGCCTGGGAATTGAGGGCGTGAGTTATGGCGGGCAGCTTACCGACTGGCTGATTACGCAAACCAACATCTTCAAGGCTGCCATCCCCATTGCAGGAATTTCCAACTTCATTTCCTACAACTACATGACCTACTACAACCAGTACGAGGCCATGGAGTGGGGCGCTTACCCGCACCAGGGAAACCTCATGGACGTGCTTTGGGAGCGCTCGGCGCTGAAGCATGTGGCCAAGGTCAGCACGCCCACCATGTTTATGCACGGTGAAAACGATCCCGACGTGCCCATCGCCGAGGCCGAGCAGATGTACATTGCGCTGAAGGACGTGGGCGTGGAGACGGAGTTTGTGCGCTATCCCCGGGAAGGACACGGCCTGCGCGAACCCAAACACCAGGTGGACAGCATGGAGCGGGCGTTTGCCTGGTACGACCGGCACTTCGCGGGGCCGCAGCCCAAGCCAACGCCGGCAATTCCCTAGCTGAGAGCGGCGTCATGGAGAGCGGCTTCAGCCGCGAAGCATCTCGCGCGCACCAGCACAAAATTGACGATTGACGATTTTCGATTGATGAATGAAAAGCAGCAATCAGCTTGCTCCACCATAAACCTTCAACCGGCTGAATGCTGAGTGCTGCTTGCTGAGTGCGGGTTTCTCAATCGTCAATCATCAATCTACAATCGTCAATTACATGGGCTTTCCTGATTTTCACGGCAACGCCGAAACTGTCCGCCGCCTGCGGGAGATGCTGGCGCGCGACCGCTTTCCCCACGCCCTGATTCTCGCCGGGCCGCGCGGCGCCGGCAAATACACCCTGGCGCAGATGGTGGCCAAAGCCATGAACTGCCTGGAGAGGCCGCGGGATGCCGAGGGTCTGCCCGACTTCTGTGGCCGCTGCGCCAACTGCCTGCGCATCGCCGAAGCCGATGACCTGGAAGCCCGCTGCGCGGAGGCGGTGGAGACCCGCGAAGGCCTGCGTGAGACTGACAGGAAAGAAACCCGCATCTTCGTGCAGACCCACCCCGATGTGCTGGTCATCCCACCCGATCCGCCGCAAATGCTCATCAAGGTGGACCAGGTGCGACGGGTGATTGAGACCATCTACTACCGCCCCGGCGAAGGTCACCACCGGGTTTACATCTTCACCCAGTCTGCCTTCATGAAGGAGGCGGCCAATTCGCTGCTCAAGGTGCTGGAGGAGCCGCCAGAGTTTGCGACGTTATTCCTGCTCGCCGAAAACCCCGGGCAACTGCTGCCCACCATCCGCTCGCGCTGCATCACGCTGAGCCTTTCGGCCTTGCCGGGGGAGGAAATCGAGCATGACTTGGCCAGGCAGCGCCCGCAATGGTCGCCCAAGCAGCGCGCGTTGGTGGCTCGCCTGGCCGAGGGCGCCGTCGGCCGCGCCCGCAACTTTGACATTGAAGCCTATACGGTGGCCCGCGCCGACGCCCTGGTGCTGCTGCGCTCCGCCCTTTCCGGCGGCGACCACAGCGCGCTGTTCAAGGTGACCGAAACTTACCGCGCGGGCGCCGAAGGCCAGGAGAAAACTCAGCGCCTGATTCGGGCGCTTTATTCTCTGCTCCAGGATCTGTTGTTCTTTACAAATCGCACGCCCGACCTGGTCCGGAATACGGATATGAGCGCGGAATTGAAGTCACTGGCCGCAGGCGCGGATTTTACGTGGCTGGCTGCGGCCAGCGAGCGCCTGGGCGAAGTGGAAAGCGGCATGCGCCGCAACCTGTTGCGCTCATTGTCGCTGGACGCGTTTGCGGCGGCGCTGGAGAAAGGCTAAAGAACAGCTTCTAGCTTCTAGCTCTTGGCTATTAACTATTGACAAAGCGTTTGGGTGTTTGCGACATCGGCCGGTACCTTCGCCATGTGACTACCGTTACCTGTCGCATTTTGCGATTAGGCACCGCAGCATTGTTTCGACACCGTTCTCTGTGGTAGCTTAAACGCAGTCTCACACCCCTACTCGTTATTCACGCAAGGCAACACAAGGGTGTTTACTCCGCGCGAGAGCGTGCGCGATTGCAACCATGGACGGTGGTCACATGAAAGATAGCCTGGATGCGACAGCGGTAGAACGCGCGCCGGAGGCGGAAGAATTTTCCAACCGCAAGCTGATTCGTCCTCTGCTGAACCACAACAACGAACGCAATCATCGTGCCGAGGCGCCTATGGAGCGCCGCGATCGGTCCAACGGCCCTGCGCCCCGCAAGAACCTTCCTCTCGAGCAGACCAACGCGGAAAACTTCTACTACCAGAAGCAGATGCAAAGCCATACTCCCATGGTGGTGGTGCTGCAGGATGGCGAGGAGATTCACGGCGTCATCGAGTGGTACGACAAAAACTGCATCAAGATGGTGCGCAACGGCCAGCCCAACATCATGGTTTACAAACCTTCCATCAAGTACATGTACAAAGAGTCCGAGAACGGGCGGAAGTAGAGGGGCAGTAGGCTTTTAGCTATTGGCTCTTAGCTTTTGGCTGGTTTTCCCTTGCGGATTGCGGACTTTCCTTTCCGGCGCCTCTCGCTCCTGGTTTTCTCATTCCCCCCCAAATCATGCGTTAGCGTTGGCAGCTAAGAGCTAATAGCCAATAGCTAAAGAGCCAGATTTTAAGTTCCGCCTAAGTAGTACAATTGCCGGCTTTCCGGAGGACAAAATGCGAACTCTGATTGCCGGCTGCGCGCTGTTGCTGTTGCTGGCGGGAGCAGTTGCCGGGCAGGAAACTGAAACCGAGCGCGAGGCCGGGCGCGATGTGGTGCGGCAGATTCACGAACTGGACCAGTCGCTGAATGTGTCCCAGATGGTGGCGCGCCTCACTGCGCCCGACAAAGGCCGCGACCAGGTGTTCGCGCGCGTGAAGCAGCTTCTGGATACCGAACTCATGCCCATGAGCGACTGGATTACGCAGCACCCGGAGATCGGCTTCCAGGAAACGCAGGCCGTCGAAAAGCTCACCGCCTATCTGCAGGCGCACGATTTCGATGTCAGCAAAGGTGTGGCTGGCCTGCCTACCGCATTCGTGGCCAAATATCGCCATGGCACTCCCGGACCTAACCTGGGCGTAATTGTGGAATATGACGCGCTGCGCGGCACCAAGGGCGCTTTTCATGGCGACCAGCACAGCGCCCAGGGTCCGGTGGGACTGGCTACCGCCATTGCGATGGCTGAGTTCCTGACCCGCACGCATACGCCGGGCACAGTGACCGTCTACGGCACGCCGGGCGAGGAGATGATGCCGCCGGAGGCCAAAACGGTGATGTGGGATGCAGGCGTGTTCAAGGGCGCCGACATCATCGTGCGCAGCCATGCCTTCAACGTGACGCGGCACGCGGCCCCTGGCTTCGGCACCTGCTGCATGAATATTGACGGCGTGAAATACACCTTCTCCGGGGCGCCCGCTCACGAACTCACTTCCTGGAACGGGCGCAATGCGCTGGAGGCTGTGATCAAGCTGTTCAATAACATTGATGCGGTGCGCAGCAACATGCGCCCGGAAACCCGTGTCCAGGGCGTGATTACCGAGGGCGGCGCCGCGCCCAACGTGGTGCCCGATAAGGCGGCCGCCGATTTCTACATCCGTTATCCCGATTCCGTTTACCTGGAGCAGGTGACCAAGTGGGTGGACGACGCGGCACAGGCGGCTGCCCTGGCCACCGGCACCAAGGTGAAGATTGACCACTACGGCCACGACCGCGACGGGATCTCCGTGGCCACGCTGCAGGAATTATCGTTTGCTTATATGAAACAGTTTGGCGCCACTGGAATTGATCCCGAGCCGGGCAAGCCGCAGGGGTACGAGGAAACAGGCAGTGTTTCCAGCCAGATTCCGGGCCTGGAGGTCACGGCGAAATCCTCTAACTGGGCCAACCACACCTATGGCATGGAGGCCGATGCGCTCACCGATGTGGGCCACCATGGATTCGTGGTGGATGCGGAGACCATGGCGGCGGTGCTGTACGATTACGCCACGCATCCCGAGTATCGGCAGGCGGTGACGACCGAGTTTGCGCGCATCAAGGCGCTGTTCGCGGAGTACCAGGCGGCGCTGCAGAAGGCCTATCCCCAGCCAGAGGTGCCGGAGCCGAAGTAGCACAAAGGCTGGGTTTTCGTGCGGCTGAAGCCGCACGCTTCCACAAAACCTCGAACCTTTGTGGCGTCCCTACGGGACTCTATCGTTGTCTGACCTGCTTACCCAGGGCTTCCGCCCTGGGCTTTACTATTTCGCCCCTTCGGGGCTAGTGCACAAAACAAATGGAGTGGCGTTTCGCTATTTACCTAGGTAGCGAGACATAAGAAGTTACGTCACTACAAGTCACTTTGTCGCGCGGGCGCCCTCGCCCGCGACTAAAGCTCAGGCGCGCAGCTCAGGATAACAATCATTGCAGGGATTAAGAGTGGATGTGGGCGTCGGGTACGCGCTGGCGGGAACCGGACTGCTCCTTAGTATGTACGAATTCCACGCCGTACAGATACACCATGCGGTTGCGCACAATGCCGGAGCGGCGGTTGGGCTCGCCGGAATGCGGCTTGATGAATTCGATCTCAATGCGCGCCCCCAACTCGAAATCGGCCACCGCGAACAGGTACATGCCGCCTTCGCTCACGCGCAAGCCGTAGCCTTCAATCACGCCGGCATCGCTGAAGATGCGCACCGGCGCCTTCAGCCAATGACGCCGCCAGCGGCGCCGTTCCCGCCTGATGTGCCATTTGGGCATACCTGCCATTATTGCGAGAGGCGCGGGGGCCTCGAAAGTTACGGACGTTCAAGGGCAGGTACATCAGGTGTTCGGCGTAGTTCCGCGCGATGAGGCTAATCCGTCCGGGCGGATTGCTGCCTGGAGCGCGTAAGGTTCACGACAGCTTGCCTGGAAAGGCGATAGCGGTAGCCGCGCCATTCGATGACGTCGGTGAAGGCGGAGGCCAGGTGGCCATAGAGCCACGTCCAGGTGGCCAGGGGAACTAGCCATGTAAAAATCCATCCGTGGCGCTGGAACCATGGCCGCGCTCCCGGCAGGGCCATGGCCGCAAGCTTCTCGCGCGCAGTTCCCTTCAGCATGCCGATGGCCAACAGAAATGCAAGCATGGCGCCGGCTAGCCCGTGGCCGTCCAACAGCGCCACAATGCAGGTCACCATGGCGGTGCAATAAATCAGCGTGGCAAAGAAAGAAAGCGCCCACAGGCGCGGCGCATAGATGCGCGTGATGACCAACTGCCGCTGGATCCAGCGCAGCAAATCGCCGGCGCCAATGCGATCACTGCTCACTACCAGCGCTCCCGGCGCGTAGCGCAGCTGGAGGCCTGCCGAACGCACGGCCTCGGTGAGTACATAGTCGTCGCTGGCGGTGCTGGCCCAGAGCGATACCACTCCCAGGCGAAGAAGCAAATCTTTACGCAGCGCCATGGCGCCGCCCCAGACAAATTCGATTTTGCCCGGACCGAAAGTGCCGAAGATCACCGCGTTCCACGCACTGCGCAAGGCGGGCCAGAAGCCTGCCGGTTCCGGCAGGTAAACGCGGTAGCCGGTGGCCGCGCCCACTCCGGTTTCGGCGAGAGGAGCAACCAGGGCGCGCAGCCATCCGC
>DATJFA010000058.1:0-9199 GCA_035496015.1 Terriglobales bacterium
TTGGCCGATTCCCGGGCCGCTGTAGAGGGGATTGGCGCTGTTGCGCTGGTGGCAGGATTTTCTGGAATCGCGGCGGCGGGTTTAGGAGCGGGAACTTCGGCCATCAGGGGCCCTCAACTGGAATAAGTATAGAAGCCGCGGCCCGACTTGCGGCCGAGCCAGCCCGCGTCCACCATCTTGATGAGCAGCGGGCATGGCCGGTACTTGGGATCGCCCAGCCCATCGTGCAGCACCCGCATGATGTCCAGGCAAACATCCAGGCCAATAAAGTCGGCGAGCGTCAGCGGCCCCATGGGATGGTTCATGCCCAGCTTGAACACCTCGTCCACCGCCTGCGCCGTGGCCACGCCTTCCATCACGGCGTACATCGCCTCGTTGAGCAGCGGCATGAGCACGCGGTTGGAAACGAAGCCGGGCGCGTCGTTCACCTCCACCGGCGTCTTATCCAGCTTCACCGCCAGCGCGCGCACGGCTTCGTAAGTTTCCTGCGAAGTGGCCAGCCCGCGAATCACTTCCACCAGCTTCATCACCGGTACGGGATTGAAAAAGTGCATGCCGATCACCTGCGGCGGCCGCCTGGTCAACGCCCCCAGCCTGGTGATCGAGATAGAAGAGGTATTCGAAGCGAGTATCACCTCGGGGCGGCACATCTGGTCGAGTTCGCGAAAAAGCTGCGCCTTGATTTCGAATTTTTCCGTTGCCGCTTCCACAACCAAATCGCAGGCCGCCAGCTGCTGCCGCTCCGTTACCGGCTGAATGCGCGCCAGCGCCGCATTGCGGTCCTCAGCCGTGATTTTGTTCTTCGCTGCCTCGCGTTCCAGGTTCTTGGTGATGGTGCCCAGCGCGCGCTCCAGGAAGCGCTGCTCCACATCGCACAGCACCACCTGGTATCCATGGCTGGCAAACACGTGGGCTATGCCGTTGCCCATGGTGCCCGCGCCCACTACTCCAATCGTCTTGATCTCCATGCTGGCCTCACGCTCGCAGACGAAACTTAAAAGTGTAGCAGGGTGCGCCGGGCAACGTCAGACGGGAAGGACGCGCTGTGCCGCACGCGCCGTACAGGGCAGCCATGACCCGCGCCATTTCCCACCTCGCCGCCCGTTCGGTTAAAATTTGCTGAGTCCTGACCCGTGGGATTTCACTCCAACGTTCAGCCGTCACTTCAAGAGGAGGAATCACTGATGCCGAAAAAGAGCAAGCCCGCCACCAGCGCCGACGCCCAAACCATTCTCCAGCTCTACGATTTCCGCCGCGAAGCCGAAATGCGCAAAGCGCGCAACTTCATCGCTAATTGGTGGCCGCAAAGCGCCGATGATGTCGTCAACCTCGCCATGGCCTGGGGCACCCCGGAAAACGCCTGGATGCGCCAGGTGTTTACCTATTGGGACATGGCCGCCGCATTGGCCCTGCGCGGAGCCATCAATCCCGGAGTGGCGTTCGACTGCCTGGGCGAGATGTGGTTCGTTTACTGCAAGGTAAAGCCCCACCTCAAGGAACTGCGCCAGAAGCTGAACGCGCCCGAGTCGTTTGCCAACATTGAGAAGTTCATCGAGAGCACGCCCGAAGGCCGCCAGCGCCTGAAGCTCATGCAGGAGCGCCTGGCCAAATTCGCGGAAAGGTTCGCGAAGGCTAAAGCCGCCGACTGAGCTTATTTCACCGCCGAGACGCCGAGCGCGGAGAGAAAAGGTTTTCCAACAATCTCTTCTCTGCGACCTCTCGTCTCGGCGGTGGAACTTGGTTCTCAGGAAATATACTCCCGGATGTATTCGTCGCGGCTGGCGGCCAGTTCGTGGGCGCTGCCGTCAAAAATGACTTTTCCATCCCGCAAGACGAGGAAGCTGGTACGCGTGTCAATGTGCGCCCCGTTCACCGGCACCATGCGGCTCTGAGCGCGCTCAAAGTAGTGGGTCGCCATGGTGAAGGCATCCTGTAAGCGATGGCTCACCAGCAGCGAACTGTTGTGGTACACATCGCGCTGCTTGACGATAAGCTCAATGATCGTGGTTGACGTCACCGGGTCCAGCCCGCCGGTGGGCGAATCGTATAGGACGATTTCCGGCTGATCCACAATGGCGCGCGCAATTGCCACTCGCCGCCGCATGCCGCCAGAAAGCTCGCTGGGCAGCATGTTCAGAGTGTGTTCCAGTTCCACAAAGCGCAGCGCCTCTTCCACCCGCTTCTGCACCTTGTCTTCCGGGACGTGTTCTTCAATCAGGCGGTAGGCCACGTTGTCGCGCACGGTCAGAGAATCGAACAGCGCGCTCTCCTGGAAAACCATGCCAATCCGGCGGCGCAGCTCGAACAGATCTTCCTCCTTCATGGCGCTCACTTCCTGGCCCAGCACCCAGATATGGCCACGGGCGGGCCGGAGCAGGCCCATGGTGAGCTTCAGGATGGTGCTCTTGCCCGAGCCCGCCACACCCAGCAGCGCCTTGGTTTCGCCACGCTCCAGGGAAAAGGAAATGCCATCCAGGACCGGATTGCCTTCAAAGCTGATGGCGACGTCTTCGAATACGATGACGGGCTGAGGCTGCGCCTCGGTCAGGCGGGTGGACGATTCAGCGGGGAGGACAGGCGCGGGCATCTCACTTGAGCAGATAGAGAAGCAGCTGCGATGTGAAGTAGTTTACCGCCAGGATCAGGATGGATGCGGCCACCACGGCCTGGGTAGTGGCGCGGCCCACCCCCTGGGTACCGCCGCGCGAGGTCAGGCCGTAGTAGCAGCCGATAGTAGCCACCAGGAAACCGAACAGCAGCGGCTTAATGAGCCCAATAATGACGTCGCCGAATTCCAGGCTCTGGTAGGCGTTGCTCCAGTACTGGTGTGCGTCCAGGTGCAGCCCCAATTGCGAAACCGCGAAACCGCCGGTCAGCCCGAAGAAGTCGCAGATGATGGTGAGGAAAAACAGCATGATGATGGTAGCCACCACGCGAGGCGTGACCAGCTTCTTGGAAGGATCGGTGCCCAGGGCCCGCATGGCGTCAATCTGCTCGGTGACTTTCATCGAGCCCAGTTCGCTGGCCATGCCCGAGGCGTTGCGCCCCGCGACCATCAGGCCGGCCAGGGTGGGGCCGAGCTCGCGCACCATGGAGATGGAGACCAGTTGCCCGGTCAGGCTCAGGGACCCGTATTGCTCCAGAGTGCGGGCGGCGTTGAGGGCCAGCACGCCTCCGGTGAAGAAGCCGGTAAGCACCACGATGGGCAGCGAGCCCACGCCGATCAGGTCAGCCTGTTGCAGCGTGTCCGCCACGTAGCGTGGCTGGCGGAACAGGTTGGCGATGGAGCGCGCCGCCAGGTACGTCCACTCCTGGACGGCCAGCACGAAGTTCTTGGTCCAGTCAGTTGGGGAAATCAGTTCCATGTGGAGCGTTATCAGAAATATAGCAGCAGAGGCGGGTGGCTGGTAGTTGGAAGCAGGAGTCAGGAGCCGGAAGTCAGGAGCCACTGTGGGGCTGCGACCTCAGCGACGCTTTTCCCGGGGCTGCAGGCTGCAGTAACGCTTGATCAGCTTCTTCTGTGCCGCGCTTAGGGACTGAAACTGCAGGCCGTAATGGCCGGCATCGTGCCGCACCAAGGCCTCCACCCAGATGGGATGTGTGGCTATGGGAAGATGCATTTCCAGGGAAACCGCCTGGCCAGTCCGCATGCCTTCAATGCCGCTGAGGCTGAGACCGCCTTGGGAGATGCCGTTGGCTTGGGCGCGCAGGGAGGCGATCTCCCGCTCTCCTACTACGCTGACGACAAGTGGCACTTCGGCCTGAAACCTGGGGAAGACCCGGCGATCAGCAGGGCCTGAAAACCGAGCCCTCAACCATCTTGCTAGACCGGTCAAATGACGTCACCCGCATCGCGCCGGTTGTGCCAGCGCGTCTTTCACCCTCTGCAGCAACTCCTCGGCCGGAATCGGCTTGGGAATAAGTTCGCAATCCAGTCCGGCTGCCTGTGCCTGTTGAACCTCATAGCCGGCTTCGGGATCACCGGACATAAACAGCATTCTGCAACCAGGAACACAACTGCGCAAGTCACGAGCTACTTCCACCCCGGTGCCGTCGGGAAGGTTCAGTTCGATCAGGGCCAGGTCCGGGGACATACCGGCGCAGACGCGTAATGCTTCCGTCCAGCTGCCCACGGCAACGCAGCTGTAGCCGTTTTCGCGCAGCACCCACGTCAGAGTGGTGCTGACCGCGGGAGCGTCATCCACAACCAGAATGGCAGGTTTATGGCGGGCATGGGCTTTGCTCATCGTGCCCTCCGGGGAGCGGCGTTAGCCTTCAAGTGGAGCATGGCGCACCGGGGGGCATTTGGCCATGACCGGAGTCACGGGTTGATGTGATGCAGGGTGCCGTATAATCCGGGCAGGAATTCCCATCATTTGCCATGCACAACGCGCGGCCTAACTGGGCGGAGGTGTCGCTGGGAGCGCTGCGGCGCAACTATCGCGCTCTGCGAAACCTGGCCGGCCCGGAGGTCGAAATCTGCGCGGTGGTGAAGGCCGATGCCTATGGCCATGGCTCGCGGGAATGCGCCCGCGCGCTGCAGGCGGAGGGCGCCCGCTGGTTCGGAGTGACCTCCACTGCCGGAGGCTTGCACCTGCGGCATTCCGGCATCAGCGGACGCATTCTGCTCATGACCGGCTTTTGGCAAGGCGATGAGCCGGAAGTCATTCATAATCAGCTTGTGCCTGCGGTGTGGGAGTCCTGGCACCTGGAGCGTTTGCAGCAGGCGGCGGCGAAGGCCGAGCGGAGGCACGTGCCGGTACACCTGAAAGTGGATACCGGTATGGGGCGCCTCGGCGCGAGCTTAGGCGAACTGCCGGCGATGCTGACCCAGTTGCGGGCTGCGGACCGGCTGGTGCTCGAGGGCGTATTTACCCACCTGGCCTCTGCCGAGGTGGTGGGCGCGGCGGATGCGGCAAAGCAACTGGCGGGCTTTGAGCAGGCAATTGCGCTGGTTCGGCGGGAGGGCCTGGCGCCCAAGTATTTTCATGCGGCCAACAGCGCCGCGATGGTCAGTCTTCCCGGGGCACGCAAAAACCTGGCGCGCCCTGGCATTGCGCTCTACGGCTACTACCTGCCGTTCAGCGGCGATGAATCCATCCAGCCGCCGCAAGTTGAGCCGGTACTCTCCTGGAAGACGCGGGTAATCTCGCTGCGCGAGCACGCGGCGGGCAGCGCTCTAGGCTATAACGGCATATTCGTGACCAGCCGGCCTTCGCGCATTGCGGTGCTGCCGGTGGGTTACGCCGATGGGCTGAGCCGGAGGCTCTCCTCCCGTGGCCAGGTGATTGTGCGCGGCGCCTGCGCCCCAATGGTCGGGCGCATTTCCATGGACGTCACGCTGGTGGATGTGACCGATGTTCCCGGCGTGCAGATTGGGGATGAAGTCGTCTTGATCGGCGCCAGCGGCAGCCTGCGCATTACTGCCTGGGACCACGCCCAGGCAGCCGATACCATTCCGTATGAGGTGCTGTGCAATATCGCGAAGCGGGTGCCAAGGAAGTATGTGGAGTAGCAGCCAGCACTCAGCATTCAGCCGAAGCAATTAGCATTTGGCCCCTGAAGATTCGTAATCGAATCGAGAAAAACCATGGGGGCTAAGCGCTAATTACCAACTGCTAAGTGCCTGGGTTTTGCATGCTGACTGCTGAATGCTGAGTGCTGTACCTTAGAGTTGTGCCCCATCGTTATGCCCAATGGATGTACGACTGGGAGGGCCGGCTCAATGCCCGCGACAACAACCGCGTGGTGCGGCCGCTGGACTGGGGAGTGGAGTGGGCGCAAAACTGGCCGTGCCGCAATGGGTGCGCGCAGGATGATCCTGAGCAAGCTATCAAAGAGCTCAATCGCCGAATTCTGGCGCGCAGCGATGAGTTCTTCTCCTACCGTACGCCGAGCGATTTCCGGCTGGAGCGTGTAACTGGTCTGAGAAACGAAGGACCAGCGAGCGATACAACCCTGCCGCCAGCCGCGGGCCGTGCGCCGGCGCCCTTCCTTCGTTTCACATCGCCCGTGGTTACTCCCTACGCGCAAAACAACACAGCGCATGCACGCTGGTTCCCAGCTAAGGGCAAACGTGCGGTGGTAGTGCTGCCGCAATGGAATGCTGACGAGGAAAGCCACAATGCCCTGTGCCGCATCTTCAGTTTTTTTGGCGTTGCCGCCCTGCGGCTAAGCCTGCCTTATCATGACCTGCGTAAACCTCCGCAAACGGAACGCGCCGACTACGCGGTGTCTGCCAACGTAGCGCGCACGATTGATGCCGCGCGCCAGGCCGTGATTGACGCGCGTTGCTGCCTGGACTGGCTGCAGGAGCAGGGTTACCAGCGTTTTGGTGTCGTAGGCACCAGCCTGGGATCGTGCTACGCCTTCATCACGGCCGCGCACGAACCGCGGCTGAGCGTGTGCGCCTTTAATCACGCCTCCACCTATTTTGCCGACGTGGTGTGGACGGGCCAGTCAACGCGCCACATTCGCAGCGGCATTGACGGGCAGATTGACCTGGAGCGGCTGCGGCAGGCATGGTTGGCCATCAGCCCCATGTCCTACTTCGACCGCTTTGCGGGGTATCCCCGGCGCTCGCTGGTGGTGTATGCCAAGTATGACCTGACCTTCCTGCCGGAATTCTCGCAGCAGTTCATTGCTGAATGCAGGCGACGTGGCCTGGAGCATGAAGTGTCAGTGCTGCCCTGCGGCCATTACAGCTGCGGCGAGTTCCCGTTCAAATATCTGGACGCGTACTACCTGGCAAAATTCGTAAGGTCCGCGTTCGCCAGGTAGGCGCCAAACAGCAGCTAGTTTCTGTCATGTTGATCGAGGCCGCACGGCCGAGTCGAAACACCCCTGCGCTGACCGATGTCAGGAAAGGTTAATAGGAATTTCTAATGACGTATTCAGAGCGAGAAGAGAACTCCTTGCAGCGATGATAACGCTTCCAAAAGACGCAGGGGTCCTTCGACTGCGTGGCCCTGATTCGCAAGCGAATCGGGCCACCACGCTCAGGATGACAGAAGTAGGTGGGTGATTCAGAAGCAGAATCATCCGGCTGCGCTCAGGATGACAGTGGCCAGGGTTTGGTAAGGATTCCCGCCCGGCGGGCTGCAACAGCGGAAAGCAAGCTGTCTACCGCGGCGGCGGCATCCACCAGCTCCATCTTGACTGGAACTACTGATAAGGGCTGTAGCCGCGAAGCCAGGTTCCCCAGATTGATGGCATCTTTCTCGGTGGTCACGAATCCGCCGGCCTGGCAACGCTCGCGCAGCTGCAGCAAGTCTAGGATGTCCGACTTGGTGTAGGTGTGGTGATCGCGGAATGCCGCTTCGGCGGCAGGTTCGCAGCCGGCAAAGCGCAGCTGCAGAAAGAACTGCTTGGGGCGGGCGATGGCGCAGAAGGCCACGGGAGTGGGAGGCGGATCGCGCAGCACGATATCGCGCCTGGTGCGCCACACCAGTTGGTTTTCCAGCGGCAGATCCTCAGCTTTCACCGCCGAGGAGAGGATCACGGCGTCGGCGCGGCGCAGGGCAGCCAAGGGCTCACGCAGGCGACCTGCCGGCAGCAGCTTGTCATGGAGGTCGTCTCCGGTGATCAGCACAATGTCGAAATCGCGCGCCAGGGCGCGGTGCTGAAAACCGTCATCCAGAAGATGCATTTGCGGGCCGAACTTCTGCTCCGCGGCAAATCCCGCGGCGTAGCGGTCTTCTCCCACCACCACCGGAACTTGCAAGTGGCGGGCGATGAGCAGCGGCTCATCGCCAAATTCGCGCGGCGAACCCTTGGAGTCTACAAAGGCCAGGCCGCGGGAGGCGCGGCCGTAACCGCGAGAGAGAACATCAAAAGCGATGCCGCGAGCCTGCAGCAACTGGCCAAGCAGGATAACGAAGGGAGTTTTGCCGGCGCCGCCCACCGAGAGGTTGCCCACACTGATGGTCGGTCCCTGCAGGCGCCTGGCCTGCAGCGTGCCGCGGTCATAGAGCGCATTTCGGGCCCGCACACCTGCCCCAAACACCGCCGAAAGCAGGCTCACGGCTTCAGCCCCGCCGCATCGCTTCCGCTTGTCTCATTGGTGGAGACGCAGCTTGCTACATCTCTGCCATCCGCGTTAATAACGGGCGCCAGTAGCCGCTCCAGAGCCTGCAACGTGCGGTCCGTGGCGCCGCGATGCGCCTGCAAAGTCTCCAGCGCCCGCTGGCCCATGGTTTTACGTTCGGCGTCATTCTCCGCCAGTTCCTGGAGCGCCAGCGGAAGCTCGGCCGGTCCCACTACACGCACCGCGCCGGCATCGCGGAACAGGTTCACAATATCGCGAAAGTTCTCCGTGTGCGGGCCCACCAGCACCGGCACGCCATACTGCGCCGCTTCGAGGATGTTGTGCCCGCCGCGCTCCACCAGGCTGCCGCCGACGAAGGCCACCGTGGCCAGCGTGTACAGGGAGGCCAGTTCGCCAATGCTGTCCAGCAGGAAAACACGGCCGGCGATGGAGCGCGAGGGCTGCCACTCTGAGCGCCGCCAGAAGCGAATCCCCAGGTCCGTAATCATGGCGGCGACGTGGTTGAAGCGCTCGGGATGCCGCGGCGCCAGGACCATGACGGCGCGCGGGTGGGGAGTGAGCACGGTTTCAAAGGCGCGCAACAGCAGGGGCTCTTCACCCTCCACCGTGCTGCCGGCCACGATTACCGGACTGGCCTCCGCCAAGGCCAACGCCGAACTCAGTTGCTGCACAATCGCCGGCGGCTCGGGTGGGGGAACGTCGAACTTCAAATTGCCCGCCACCTGCACGCGCTCCGCGGGCGCGCCAATGGCCAGCAACCGCTGCCGATCCTGCTCGGTCTGAGCCAGCAGCAGGTCAATGTTCCGCAAGACGCGCGACAGCCAGCGCCGCACCCGCCGATAGCCCGGAAAGGAGCGGTCAGAGATACGGGCGTTTACCACTGCCACGCGAGCGCCGCCGGCATGCGCCAGGCGCAGGAAGTTGGGCCAGAACTCGGTTTCCGCAATCACGACAAGCTGGGGTCGCAGGGCTTGCAGATAGTGGCGAATTGCGAAGCTGAAATCGAGGGGAAAGTAGAAGACGTTCTCCGCGCCAAAGCGCTGGCGAGCCAGCATCTGGCCGGTATCAGTCACGGTGGAAACCACGATGCGCGCGCGCGGGTGCCGGGTGCGCAGCGCGCCCACCAGGCCGCTGACCGCCAGCACCTCGCCG
>DATJFA010000059.1:0-5705 GCA_035496015.1 Terriglobales bacterium
AGGCTCGGCGCTGATTTCGAAACACAAGGTCCCTCGACTCGGGCTTGTCTCACAAGCTCGACGCGCCCTCGCTCGGGATGACAAACAATGGGAATGACAAACAAAATGGAAACGCATAGCGCCATCGCTTACGCAACCACCAAGAAAGCGCAATGTGTGTGTACGGCGTGCGTGAAGCCACGCCCTTTCAAAAGCGCTGAGATGGCACGCGTCAGTCGCCGGTGCGGCCCACGGCCTGGGGGCGCTCCTGCAGCATTTCAATGCGCACCTTAGAGATGCGATGGCCATCGATCTCTACCACGGTAAAGCGGCGGCCGTCGTATTCAAAAGACTCGCCCGCAATGGGAATCTTCTGCAGGCGGGTGAGCACAAATCCGGCCAGGGTCTCAAACCCTTCGTTGCGCGGCAGGCTGAGCTGATACTGGCTGTCGAGGTCGAGAATGTTGGCCGCACCTTCCAGCACCATGGTGGCGCCCGCTTTCAGGGGCGCCATGGCGGCGACGTCGAATTCGTCTTCGATTTCGCCCACCAACTGCTCCAGAACATCTTCCACGGTGACCACACCCACGGTGGAACCGAACTCGTCCACCACGACCGCCAGGTGCCGCTTGCGATGCTTGAACTCGGTAAGCAGGTCGCCCAGCGGCTTGGTTTCCGGCACCACCAGGACGTCGCGCATGATCTGGCTAATGGGCATTTTGGCCACGCGCGCGGCCGCCGGCTGCGCCTGGGAAAGCGACACCCGCAGGCGCATCCAGCGCATCAGGTCCTTGGCGTAGAGAATGCCCACAATGTGCTCGGGCCCGCGCTGGGGATCGAAAACCGGAATGCGCGAGTGCTGTTCCTCCACTACGCGGGCCACGGCCTCATCCAGGGTCAGGTCGGCGGGAAAAGAAAAAATGTTGGGCCGCGGCACCATCACTTCGCGCACCGTGACCTCTCCCAGTTCCAGCGCGTGGGCGATGATTTCTTCTTCAAATTCTGGAATGAGCCCGAAGCGCCGGCTGGCGGCCACGATCAGTTTCAGTTCCTCCGGCGAGTGCGCCGCGCCACTGCGGATCTGCCGCGAGCCGAAGGCACGCAGCACAGCATCGGCCGAGCGGTTCATTACGTAGAGGAAGGGCCGGGAAATGGCCAGGAACACATCCATGGGGCCGGCCACCGCCAGCGCCACGCGCTCGGCGCGCTGGAGGGCCACTGATTTGGGAACAATCTCGCCCAGGATGACCAGCAGATAGGTGATGAGGGAGAAAGATATGACGACTGCCAGAGTATGGGCGTAGACGCCGGCGTGGGGCACGTTGGCCAGCACGTTTTGAAACATGCTCGCCACCACCGGCTCGCCAATCCAGCCCAGGAGCAGGCTGGCGAGGGTGACGCCAAACTGGACTCCGGCCAGGACCTCGGCCAGGCGCTGATGCAGTTTCTGAACGGTGCGGGCGCCGATGCGGCGGGCCTCGACCAGCTGTTGCAGGCGCGTATCGCGCACGCTGACCAGGGCGAACTCGGCGGCCACGAAAAACGCGTTGGCTGCCACGAGCAAAACGACGAACAGCACTCGCAGCAGAAGGAAGCTAACCATTTAAAATCAGATTCTAGCACCCCGCTCGACTCCGGCCGCGTTGCCGTCCATGAAGCATAAATAGTTGTGTTATCCTGAATTTGCAGAGAAGGAGCCGGCGCAAGCAGGAAATCCACCGGGGCCCCCGCCACAAACTCCACACCGGATCCAAGTGCCCAGTTGTTCTTTGCTTCCCTTTTACCTTCTGTTGTGTCTAATCCAGCGAATGCAGGCGAATGTGGTGACTGTAGAAATTTTTCTGCAAGTCAGGAACAAATGGCAGGCGGGCGGCGTAGTAGAGAGTGAGAGCCGATTTGTATCAGGACAGGAGGGCGACCGTGGCTAACGGCAATGGCAACGGCAAAAAGAAAAAGCGCAAACGGCTTCTGTATGCCGGCGGATCGCTCCTGGCCCTGGTGCTCATTGTGCTCGGGGTAACCGCGGCTACCCGCGGCGGAACGAAAATTGATCCCACCAAGCTGGCCAAAGTGGAGCGCGGAGACCTGGCCAAGAGCGTGGTCGCGACGGGCAAGGTTGAGCCCATCACCAAGGTGGAAATCAAATCCAAGGCCAGCGGCATCGTAAAGAAACTGCTGGTGGACGCCGGGGACCGAGTCAAAAAGGGACAGGTTTTATGCGAACTGGACCGCGATGAGATCGAAGCCCAGGTCAACTCCGCCCGGGCCCAGCTGCTGGCTTCCCAGGCCGCCGAGCGCGGCGCCGGAGCCGACCTGGCGCGCGCCAAGGTGGACGCCGAGGGCCCCGATGTCCCTCTTCTGAAACGGGCATACGATCGTGCGATGAGAATGGCTAAGGAAGGCGTGGTCTCCCAGTCCTCGTTGGACGATGCGCAGAAGAACTACGCGCTGGCCCTTAACAAGCAGAACGTAGCCAAGGCGCAGGTGCTGGTGCTAACCGCAAAGGAAAAGCAAGCTGCCGCCCAGGTGCAACAGGACAAGGCGAACCTGGCCCAACTGGAAGAACAGCTCAGCTACACCACGATCACTTCCCCGATTGACGGCGTGATCCTTTCGCGGGACGTAGAAATGGGCGATGCCGTGAGTTCCATCCTGGTGCTGGGCTCCTCCGCCACCCTGATTATGACCTTGGGCGACACCAGCCAGGTCTACGTGAAGGGCAAGGTGGACGAGAGCGATATCGGCAAAGTGTACCTGGGCCAGCCCGCGCGCATTAAGGTGGAGTCCTTTAAGGACAAGACGTTCCATGGCAAGGTCACCAAGATTGCGCCCATGGGTGTGGAGAAAGACAACGTCACGACCTTCGAGGTGCGCGTTTCCATTAACAATCCCGGCGGCGAGCTCAAGGCCAACATGACGGCCAACGCGGAGATCATCCTGGAAGAGCACAAGAACGTGCTGCAGATCCCGGAAGGCGCCCTGATCTACGACAAAGACAAGAAGACCTACGTTCAGGTGCCCGATCCCAGCGCCAAGGACGGCGCGCGCAAAGTGGCCATCAATGCCGGCATCTCCAACGGCGCCAAAACCGAAGTGTTGAGCGGCCTGAAAGAAGGCGAGCAGGTGGTGTTGCAGTAGAACTAGCTACTAGCTACTAGCTAATTAGCTTCTAGCTTCGGCCGACGAAGTGGTGACCAACCGCCCTCCTAGAGCCGAGCAGCTAGGAGCTAGGGAAACTCTGCTTAAGTACGACACAACAAACGCAAGGTCCCTCGACTCCGCAGAATTGCCTTAAACAGGCAATTCTACTTCGCTCGGGATGACAGAGATGAACTTAATCAGAGCTTCCGTCGTAGCTAAAAGGTAGAAGCTGATTCCCCATGAACCTTCTCGAACTAATGCGGCAGACGTTTTCCACCTTCCGCGCTCACAAAATGCGCACCTTCCTGACCATGTTCGGGATCATCTGGGGCATTTCTTCGGTGATCATTCTGGTCGGGCTGGGACTGGGTTTCAGCAAAGACCAGCAGAAGCGCATGGAAACCCTGGGCAAGGACCTGGTGATCATGTGGGGCGGGCGCACCAGCGCGCAGGCGGGCGGCCTGGCCGCGGGACGGGAGATTCCGCTCAACGTCAGCGATGCGCAACTGATCAAGCAGCAGTGCTACCTGGTGAAGGCGGTGAGCCCGGAGCTGCGGCGCTCGGTGCCGGAAGTCAGCGCTTTTAACCAGGCCAACCGCTCGGTAGTGGGCATGTGGCCCGAGTACCAGGATTTCCGCTCCCTGAAAGTGGCCGAGGGCCGCCTCATCACGCAGGAAGATGAAAACCAGGGTGCGCGTGTGGTGGTGCTGGGCTACGCAGCCCGCAAGCAGTTGTTCAATGGGCAGCCTGCGCTCGGCGCCAATGTTTCCATTCTGGGATGGCCCTATACCGTGGTCGGGGTGCTGGAGGAGAAGAAACAAAATTCAAACTACAGCGGCCCCGATAACGATAACCTCTACGCGCCGTTTTCCGCGGTGGCGCGCGACATGCCGCCGCCGGAGAACGACCAGGGACAGAAGCGCACCGTCCAGCGCGGGTGGGTGAACGACATCGTTTTCGAAGTGGCCAATGCCGATGAGCATGAAGAGGCGGTGCTGCAGGTACGACGCGCCCTGGGCCGCGTCCACCATTTTGAGGCCGATGACAAGGACGCGCTGTTCATCTGGGACACGATGGAAGGCGCCAAGCTGGTGAGCCGCATCTTTGACGTGATCACCATCTTTTTCGCCTGTGTTGCCATCGTGACCCTCTGCCTGGGAGGCATCGGAGTGATGAACATCATGCTGGTCTCGGTGAGCGAGCGCACCCGCGAAATCGGCATGCGTAAGGCGATTGGCGCCACCAAGGCCGATATTCTCCGGCAGTTCTTTATCGAGGCCGCCATGCTGACCGTGTTCAGCGGCGCGGTTGGGCTTACCGTGGGCATCGGACTGTGCCTGGCGATGGGCGCGCTTCCCTTGCCCGATTTTGTGCCTCACCCCATCATTTCCTCGCTTTCGCTGGTGGCTTCCGTGCTCACCCTTTCCCTGATTACGGTGACTGCGGGAGTGTACCCGGCGCAGCGGGCGGCAGGCATGGAACCCATCGAATCGCTGCGCTATGAATAATCCTGCTCGCCTTCGGGCTTCTCATACGTCTTTCCTGGGGAGGAACGAGATGCACGACCGCAAGAGCTCGCTAGCAATTTTGGCCGCTGCCTTGGCAGCGCTGTTCTGGATTTCGACAATTCCCGCGCAGGCCGCCGCCCGCGGCTCCTTTCAGCGCACTCTAACCGTAAGCGGAGCGGTGGACCTCGACGTCAGCACCGGCTCGGGCGACATTGAGGTCCGCAGCGGGGCCGTGGGTTCCGTGCAGGTGACCGGCCGCATCAAGGTGAGCGGTTGGGGCGACAACGGAGAGGAGAAGGTTCGCAAGCTGGAGCAGAACCCGCCCGTTGAGCAGAACGGCAACAGCATCCGCGTTGGGTACATCCAGGATCCGGAACTGCGGCACAACGTTTCCATTGACTATACGGTCGTGGTTCCGCAGGCGACCAGCCTGACGTCGCACACCGGCTCCGGCGACCAGAAAATTGACGGCATCAAAGGCCCCCTGGAGGCGCGTTCCGGCTCCGGCGATATGCATATTTCCAGCATTGGCAGCCGGGTGGAAGCGCACACCGGATCCGGCACCCTGCAGATGAACAGCATCAACGGTGAAGTGCGCGCCCGCACCGGCAGCGGCAACATTCAAGGGGACGGCGTGGCGGGCGCTTTCGACGCGGAAACTGGCAGCGGCGACGTAGGCCTGCGCCAGACCGCCTCCGGCGAGGTACGCGTCCGCACCGGCTCCGGCGGAGTTGACCTGCACGGTGTAAGGAGCATGGTGAACGCCGATACGGGCAGCGGCGACGTGAACATTGAAGGCACACCTGGCGGCGAATGGAGGCTGAGCGCGGGCTCCGGCACCATCAAGCTGCGCATCCCGCGCGAGACGGGCTTTGACCTGGATGCTTCCACCAGTTCGGGCGACATCGAACTGAGCCACTCCATCGCCGTTTCCGGCAACATCTCCCGCCACTCGATACATGGCAAGGCGGGCAATGGCGGCAGCCTGATCGAGGTGCGGACGGGGTCAGGGAATATTGAGATTGAGTGAGCCGTTTCTTCGGGCGAGGGTGGAGCAGGGCCTTGGCCCTGCATTTG
>DATJFA010000060.1:0-2943 GCA_035496015.1 Terriglobales bacterium
TTCTGGTTCGCCTACAACGCTGCGGTCTACGGCGATCCTCTGGACTTTGCGCGCGGACCCTACTCCGCCCCCGGCATTGAGCAGCGCACCTCCCAACCTGGAGAAGCTCACCATCCCGGTTATCACCACCTGGGCACCGCGGCCAGTTACTTCATCAAATCTGCGGAACTCAATATGAGCGAAGGGCCGTTAGGGAGACCATGGATTGCCCTGGCCGCACTGGGTGTTGTGCTCCTGTTGGTTCATTTCCGGCGCCTCGGTGCTTGGCTGCTCCTCCTGATCCCGCTCCCGTTCTATGCCTTGTCTATTGCGTACGGCGGCGTTCCCATCTTCATGCCTGTGTGGTGGCCGTTCTCTTTTTATAACCTTCGCTACGGATTGCAGCTCCTGCCCGCCTTCGCCGTGTTCCTTGCCGTCGGGCTTTACTGGGTGTTGCGACGCGTTCCCCAGTCCCGCTGGCGCGCTGCGGGCGCCGTTCTCGCCTTTGCTTTCGTCGCAGCCAGCTACGGCTTTGCCTGGCACGACCAGCCCATATGCCTGCAGGAAGCGGTCGCCAATGCCCGCACCCGCGTCGCATTTGAGCGCAGCCTGGCCGAGTACTTGCGCCTCCTGCCGCCCAATTCCACTCTGCTCATGTACATTGGCGGGCACGTAGGCGCGCTTCAGGATGCCGACGTCCACCTCAGCCGCGTCATCCAAGAAGGGAACCACGGCGATCCCAAGATGTGGGGCAAGGAAGGCATGTGGCAGCGCGCTTTAACAGATCCCGCCAAGTACGCCGATTATGCGATTGGCTTGGACGACGACGAGGTCACGAAATCAGCCGAGGCGTACCACTATCCCTCACTCCTCGTCATCCACACCGTAGGCCAGCCAGCCGCCACCATCTTCGGCACTCACCCGCCCTATCCCGGAATGCCGGCGCTGCCCAGCCGATAAAACAGCCGCGGATTTTGTGGGCACAGGCGCCCTCGCCTGTGCGGGCGAGCGAAGCTCGCTTTTTTTTCTGAGCCTGTACCTCCGCCGCCACCCTTCGTGTCTCACCCGGCCCGACCGCGGTGCTAAAATCCAGCCAACTCTCGCAATGGACGAACTCTACCGCCTCTTCGTGTCGAAGATGGGCTTCCCCCCCGTGGTGGGGCAGACTGTCGTCCGCCTCCTGCTGGCGGCCATCCTGGGCGGCATTGTTGGGTTGGAGCGCGAGATCAAGCACAAGCCTGCTGGCCTGCGCACCAACATGTTTATGTGCCTCGGCTCGGCCCTATTCACCATTCTTTCGTTCGAACTAGCCAGCGAATATTCCGGGGACCACACCCGCATTGCCGCGCAAATCATTCCCGGCATCGGCTTCATCGGCGCTGGCTCAATCCTGCATTCGCGGGGCTCGGTGGTTGGCTTGACCACCGCGGCCACGATCTTCGTGGTGGCCGCGATTGGCATGGCCGTGGGCGGCGGACTCTATGTGCCCGCTGTCCTCGCTACCCTGATCGCCCTGCTTGCCCTCTATACCCTGGGGCGCATGGAAGCTCGCTTCCAGCTGAAGCCGCTGCTGGTGAATTACGAAGTTATTGGCGAAGATGCTGATACTGCCATCACCGAACTCAACCGCATCCTGCAGGATGAGCAGCTCGGCATGACCTCAGTCCAGATCGCCAAAATTAACGGTCACTCGCGCGTGCAATTTTCCGTGGATGCCGCCCGCCAGGAGCAGCAAATTCTGCTCACCCGATTGCGCCAATCCACCTTGTTGCGCAGCGTCAATTCCCTGGGCCAGGCTGAGGCCGAATGACTTCTGCCCCCGCCATTCCCTTTGTTAAGGCCAGCGCCTGCGGCAACGATTTCCTCATCGTTGATGGTCTGCACGCTCGCCCTGACCTGGAGGCGGTGAGCCGCCGCATGTGCGATCGCCACCACGGCATCGGCGCTGATGGCGTGGAGTGGCTATTTCGTGCCACGGATGCCGACATCCGCGCCCGGCTTTTTAATGCGGACGGCTCCGAAGCCGAAATTTCCGGCAATGGCACCCGCTGCGTGGCCGCCTACCTGGCCTCCGAGCAGGGCAGGGAAAAGGTAGTGGTGCGCACCGGCGCCGGCGTGAAAAGCTGCACCCTGGTTCGCCGCAACGGCGTGGAATTTGAGTTTGAAACCGATATGGGCGAGCCCCAGGTCGGGGATGAGTTTTCCATCAAGCTGGCGTTTAGCGAAGTGCGCGGTATTCCGGTTTCGATGGGGAACCCGCACTTTGTTGTCTTGGTGAAAGAATTTAGTCCGGGATGGCAGGCGGAAGCGGCCGAAATCGGCAAGCACCATGACTTCAAGTATGGAATCAATGTTGAGCTTGTAACAACTACTAACGATGGGGGTATCCACGCACGTTTCTTTGAGCGTGGCGTGGGGGAAACGCAGTCGTCGGGCACCGGCTCCTGCGCTGCTGCGGTGGCTTCCATTGCCGCCAAGCGGGCGCAGTCTCCGGTGAAGGTCCACACGCCGGGTGGGGTCCAAAGCGTGCGCTGGGAGGAGCGTGTTTTTCTGCTAGGTCCCGCGCGCCTGGTCGCCCGCGGCGAATTTTTTCTTTAAGCGATGGCCAGCTCATCCAACCCGCGCCTTAAGGCTCCGGCGCTGCGTGCCGGGGACAGAGTGGGCATCGTTGCGCCCGGCAGCCCTATCAAGCGCGAGCTGCTGCAGGCCGGCTGCGACGGCCTGCGCCGGTTGGGCTATGAACCCTTCTACAAGGACTCCATCCTCGACCGCGACCTCTATTTCGCCGGTTCCGTGCGCCGCCGCGCCCGCGAGCTGGAAGAAATGTTCGAGCGCGACGAAATTCGCGCCATCGTGTGCGCCCGCGGCGGGTATGGCACCAATTACCTGCTGCACGAATTGGATGTCGCCAGCCTTCGGCGTCACCCCAAAATCTTCGTCGGCTACAGCGACATCACCACCCTG
>DATJFA010000061.1:0-2634 GCA_035496015.1 Terriglobales bacterium
CTCCACGTCGCTCCCCAGAAGACGGCGTGCTGCATGCCGCGGGCAAACGCGTGCGGATGAAAGAAGTAGCTGGCGAACAGAAGCAGAAGAGCAACCAGACAAGCTGCCAGCCAGATGACGAATCCCGCCCTCATGCGCACGGGCGCAACGTACAGCAGAAAGGCGAGGGCCATGGGCACAACGACCAGCAGCGAGAACTGGGATCCGACGGCAATGGCGAGAGAGACTCCGAGCAGCACGATCCGCCGCCAGTTCCAGAGCACGACCTCGCGCGGCGCATACAATGTGTGCGCGACCGCGATTGCGGTGAAGATCGTGCCGAAGGCGCCCCAGGCGGCAACGATCTCCGGGTCAGTGTGCCAAGCCGCGCTCGACTGGATCAGAGAGGGTGAGAAGCAATACAGGGTGAGCGCGATAAAGCCGCCCGTATTGCCGCAGAGCCGGCGCGCGACGTACCACAAAGAGGCTCCAAGAAACACTCCACACGCGAGAAAGGGCAGGCGCGGGAGCCATCGCCAGTAGGCAGCGGAGTCAGCGGTCAGGTCGCGCGGCCAGACCACCAAAGGCGCAGCCGAGATCAGGTAGAGCAGCGGAGAGTGCTCGGTATCGAATCCGCTCTGATCGGCTTCAAAGGGATCTTGCATTTGGCTGGCGTCAGCTTCCATTGCGGGAGCGGCAGCGATGCCGCGATGGTGCAGTTGTTTCCAACCTTCGCCGATGCGTACGGCTTCCCTGCTGTCCGGCCCCTCGCCACCGCTCAGTTCTGCATGAACCAGCCAGATCGTCTGGCCGAGAAAAGCCAGCAACAGTAATCCGGCAAAAAATTGAGGGCGGCCGAAGCGTTCGCGCGTGAAATATGGACGCATAAGGTCGAGCCGAGTGTTTTACCATGTCGGAGGCGGTTTGCGGGGAAAGTTCTCAGATGAATGAGGTTCAGCCTAGTCCGGAACGCACAACGCCGGCAGATGCGCTTCCCCAAAAATCAGGCCCGGAATTTGCTGCGGCCTCTCAGCCGTCCTACGCGTACGTACTTTTCTTTGGGCCGGATGGGCTGCGGCCGGGCTGGGGATTCGCGTTCTACGCGGTGACATTCTTAGTTCTGCAGAAAATTGCCGCTTTAGTCGTCGACTCTCACGATTTCGGCGCCAGCGGGCTGTGGGCGATGCTGCTGGCAGAGTTCGGCTCCCTGCTCGCAGCAATCATTCCGGCCATAATCCTGGCGCGCGTGGAGCAACGACCCTGGGCAAACTACGGCTTGCCGGTGAAACCCGCGTTCGGAAGGCTTTTCTGGGTGGGCACGCTTTGGGGATTCGCCGCGATCACTGGGTTGATGTTGGCTCTCTATGGCCTCCACTGTTTCGCATTCGGACGCGTCGTACTGCACGGCGCGCGCCTGGCAAGGTTCACCGCGTTCTGGGCTGCCATGTTCCTGGTCGTCGGCCTGTTTGAAGAATTTCTGCTGCGCGGATATTCCCAGTTCACTCTGACGCGCGGGATGGGTTTCTGGCAGGCGGCGATTACCCTCTCGTGTGCCTTCGGACTGATTCATTTGAAAAACGGGGGCGAAGCGTGGCCTGGACTGCTGGCTGCCGCATTCATTGGATTGTTCTTCTGCCTGACGCTGCAGCGAACCGGAAACCTGTGGTTCGCAGTGGGTTTTCATGCGGCTTGGGATTGGGGCGAAAGCTTTTTCTATTCGGTGCCCGACAGCGGCATGGTCTCTCCCGGACATCTGCTGAGTTCGTCGTTGCGTGGACCGCATTGGCTCAGTGGAGGCTCAGTGGGGCCCGAGGGCAGTTTGATGTGCTTCGTCGTGATTGCCCTGACTTGGATTGTTTTTGAGAGAACGCATCGAAAGAGTTCGACGACGGTGGCAGCGGTAGCGACACCTTCCTGACTTTTGCTCTTCGAGACGCGCGTTCTCCGAACGTTCCAGATTGGGAGTTGATTGGGATTTGCGGTAACCAGTTCTGCCGCCACCTTTGGTTCCACCCCTATACTGATTCCATGACCTCAGAAGCGGATCTCCTGACGGCACTGCGACGCTACTGGGGATATAGTGCCTTCCGTCCACTGCAAGAGAAGATCGTGCGCAGCCTGCTAGCAGGACGCGACGCCTGCGTGGTTATGCCCACCGGCGGAGGGAAGTCTCTGTGCTATCAGTTGCCTGCGGTGATCTTGGGGAAGACCGTAGTAGTAATCTCGCCGCTGATCGCGCTCATGCAGGACCAGGCCGCACAACTGGCGCAGATGGGCATCCCGGCCGCTGTCCTGAACAGTACCGTCAGTGGGGAAGTACAGAACCGCGTGATGCGCCAGGCAGAGCAAGGGGCGTACCGGTTGCTGTATCTCTCGCCCGAGCGGCTGCAGAGGGCCGATACCCTGCCGTGGATGCAGCGAGTCCCGATTGCTTTCTTCGCCATCGATGAAGCACATTGCATTTCCGAATGGGGACACGAGTTCCGTCCCGAATATCGTCAACTAAAGCATCTGCGGCAGCGATTTCCAGACCGTCCAATCGCAGCCTTTACGGCCAGCGCCACCCGCCACGTCCGGCACGACATTCTGGAACAACTTGCCCTTCCTGATCCGGACAAATACATAGCCAGCTTTCATCGCCCCAATCTGCGCTAC
>DATJFA010000062.1:0-5723 GCA_035496015.1 Terriglobales bacterium
CAATCTGACGGATGTTTACCCGCTGGCTCTGGCCTACTACTCCGCGGGAAATCCTCCTAAGCCGAGTACTCCTCCTCCACCGCCCGCCGATGCCAACAACCCGCCGCCTCCCGACCCTGCGGTAGTAGACGCCAATGTGCAGGGACTGTTCTTTATCGCGCGCGCCGTCAACCTGGCTTCCGGACAGGCGCAGATCTCCGACTTCGGCAAGAAGTGGTATACGAAATTCCACGGCAACGACCAGGGCTGGACCGATCTGGTGGCCAATGCCAAGACCCAGACCTTGCCACCCCAGGGCTTTACCATCGCCGCCGCTCCCCCCCCGCCAACTCCGGCCAAACAGGCGGAAGACCTGGTGAATTCCAAGCCCATCAAGGAGATGTCCTTCGCCGAGTGGCAACTGGTGCTCACCTCCGGCAACCAGGCTGCCGCCGACAAGGTGTGGAGCGCAATCAAGGGCGTGCCGCTGCAGATTGAAGGCACCATCATCAGCGCCACTGCCCGGCAATTACAGATTGCCGCCACGGTGGACGATATTGACGCCAAGAAACCAGACATCACCCTGAATATGCTGGCTCCCATCCCGGTCCGACTCATGCCCAAGGCGGGCGCCAGCATCCCGTTCGAAGGTACGCCGGTCTCCTACGAGGCTAAGCCCTTCATGATAGTGATGGAAAAGGGTCAGTTGCTGACGGTCAAGAAGCCTGCGCCCACCCGCCGGCGCCGCACTACCAGGGGCCGCTAAGCCGGAAGGGAACTCAGCAGTTTAAAAGGGCAGCCGCGCAGGCTGCCCTTTCCTATTTGGTGCAGGAAGGGGCAATGGGGCCAGCTTTAACGAGCTGCCTTTTTTTCCAAAGTGAGAGGACGGGCGCTGCGCGGCGGGCGACGGACCCCGTCCCGCAAGCCACGAATGTCAATTTTCAGTTCCTGGATGGTTCGGCTTAGCGTGTTGCGGTGCATGCCTAATTGCCGCGCTGCCCGGCATTGGTTGCCGCTATTGTCTTGCAGGACGGTCAGGATAAACCGCTTTTTAAATTCGCGAACGGCTTCCGAATAAAGAATGCCGCTCTTATACATTTGCGTGATTAAGGCTTCAAGCTGATCCTTCACGGTAACTCCCTTTCGCGCTGAAAGGCTGGCAGTTATGAGTAGTACCTGAATGCTATTTCTGTGGCCCGGGGGCCGGTATTGAAACTTGTCCCGCGGCAGACGGCTGGGCAATATTGTGCAGCCCATCCATCCCCTGCCGAAAACGATCTCGTACTGCCGCCGGTGCGACCCAGGAGGCGGCCCTGGCCACGGCCAGAAAATACGGGCTTAGCGCCGAACCTGACAGCAGGCGCACGCCCGGGGTAAACGAGGCCAGTGCCAGCACAACAACAGCTATCACCAGCACGCCTCGCAGGAGCCCAAATGCGGCGCCCAGCAGCCGGTCAAACCACCGCAACCCGACTTCCTTCATGGCCCAGCGCGTGATGCGCCCCGCCAAACTGGCCAGCGCCAACACCGCGATAAAGATCAGCAGGAAGCCGCCAATCTCCGCCACCCACTGCGCCCTGGTGTAAGGTGAAAACCAACCGGCTACGTGCCCATACTCCCAGGCAGCCAGTAAATATCCCACCACTACGCCCGCCAGGGAGAAAACCTCGTAGAAAAAACCCTCCTTGGCGGCCAGCGCCATGGACAGCACCACCGCCACCACGATTACCCAATCAACCCCGGTCATGAGTTCGCACTGAGACCCTAAACACTCAGCTCGCGCCCGGTCAGCCGGCGGTACGCTTCCAGGTACTTCTCGCTGGTCTGCAGCGCCACCTCCGCGGGCAGCGCTGGCGCGGGCGGCTGCTTGTTCCAGCGGATATCTTCCAGGTAATCGCGCACGTATTGCTTGTCGAACGATTCCTGGGCCTGGCCGGGCTGGTAAGTGTCCGCCGGCCAGAAACGGGAGGAGTCAGGCGTGAGCACTTCGTCGGCCAGCACCAGGCCGCCTGCCGTGCGCCCGAACTCGAACTTGGTATCGGCAATAATGATGCCGCGCTGCCGCGCGTAGTCGGCTGCGGTCTGGTAAATCCGCATGCTCAGGTCGCGCAGCTCGCGGCTCAGCGCCGGGCCCGCCTGTTGCGCCATGCGCTCGAAGGAAATATTTTCGTCATGACCGCTGAGCGCCTTGGTGGCGGGGGTAAAGATGGGCTCGGGCAGCTGGTCCGATTCGCGCAGGCCCGGGGGCAGGGAAATGCCGCACACGCTGCTCGTCTGCTGGTACTCCTTCCAGGCCGAGCCGGAAATATAGCCCCGCACCACGCACTCGATGGCCACCATATCGGCACGCACCACCAGCATGGAGCGGCCGCGCAGTTGCTCCTCGTAGGGACGCAGCACCGCCGGATACTGCTTCACGTCAGCGGTAACCAGGTGATTGGGCACAATATCGCGCAGCAGGTCGAACCAGAAAAGGGAAAGCTGGGTCAGGACCTTGCCCTTATTAGGGATGCCGGTAGCCAGCACGTAATCGAAGGCGGAGATGCGGTCGGTAGCCACGAACAGCAGGTGCTCATTGTCTACCCGGTAAACATCGCGCACCTTGCCGCTGGCGTACAGTTCGAGTTCAGGTATGTCGGTTCGAAGAAGGACGTTGTCGAGGAGTTGCGGAGTCATGCAATCATTTTAGCCGTAAGAAACGTCGCGTATTCTAGCCGTCCAGAATTTTTTGTCAACCGGGTCGGGACCTGAGGCGGCAGGCAGGGCGGCGGCTTTCGGTGAAAAGGGGTTGACAAGCAGCTGGTTTCTTGAAACTGGCTCTGGAGGCGGCTTTCCGAGCACCTGGATGTGGAAAAAATGTGCGCCCCGAAACCCGGCAAATGGCTTCCGGAAAGTAATGTCGGGTTACGATATATCTGCCGGCCCTGTCAAGCCCCGAAGCGCACCGAGACCAGCTTGGAGACTCCCGGCTCCTGCATGGTCACGCCATAGAGCACCGGAGCGATGCTCATGGTCTTCTTGCTGTGGGTAATGAGCACGAACTGGGTCTGCACGCTCATCTCCTTTACCAGTTCGGTGAAGCGCCCGATGTTGGCTTCGTCCAGGGGCGCGTCCACCTCGTCCAGGATGCAGAAGGGGCTGGGCTGATACTGGAAGATTCCTACCAGCAGGGCCAGCGCGGTAAGGGCCTTTTCGCCGCCGGAGAGCAGCAGCACGTTCTGCAGCCGCTTTCCCGGAGGCGAAGCCACTACGTCTATGCCGCTTTCCAGGCTGTTTTCCTGGTCGGTAAGCCGCATGAACGCTTGCCCGCCGGCGAACAGCTTGCGGAAGGTGAGCTGGAAATTTTCGTTGATGCGGTCAAAGGCCTCCTGGAATTTTTGCCGCGACACCGTCTCGATCTCGCGAATCGTGTTCTGGGTGTTTTCAATGGATTCCAGCAGGTCCTTGCGCTGCGTCAGCAGAAATTCGTGGCGCTGAGCGGTTTCCTTGTACTCTTCCAGCGCCATCATGTTCACGGGTCCCATGGAATCCAGGTGGGTGCGCATCTGCCGGTAAGCCGCGTCTTCCTGGATGAGCAGTTCGCCTTCCACGGTCTGCAGTGTAGAGTCTTCGCAGAGCTGCTGCCGGGTTACGCCTAATTCGTTCAGGCAGGTTTGCGCCATGTAGTCGGCATCGGATTGCAGCTTCGCGGCCGTTACCCCAAGCTGCCCCCGCCGATCGCGCGACTGCTCCAGCACCTCGCGCAGGGAACGCAGGGTCTGGTCAATTTCCACGAGCCGGGCTCGCACCTGCTCGGTTTCGGCCTGCAACTCGGCGGAACGTGCCTCCGCGTCCGCCCGCTCCGCCGCAAAAGCGACTACCTGCTCGGCCAAAGCCTGGCTCTCCGCCTCGCGCTGCTCTTTTTCCGCCAGGGCGGAAGCCGCTTGCGCCCGCAAATTGTCCACCCGTGCCCGGGTCTCGGTGAGCAGAGATTCCATGCGCTGCAGCGCCGCTTCGGCCGAGCGCCGCCGCTCTTCCACCGTGGCCAGCCGCGCCATCTGCTCCGACGACCGCTGGGCCGCGGCATCGCGCCGCTCCCTCAGCCCGGCCAGAGATTGCTGCGCCTCCGCCATTTGGCGCTCCAGTTCGGTCTGTCGCCCCTGCAGTTGTCCCAGTTCGTCCTGCCGAACGGCAATGCAGCTCTGCTGCTCGGCCTGCTCGCCCGCCAGGCGCCGCAGTTCCGCTTCACACGTGGCAGCGCGTTCCTGCAGCTTGAGGGTCTCCGAATCCAGCTGCTGCAGCGAGTGGCCGGAGGTCATGGCCTCTTTTTCCGCCTCACGCTTCTCGTCTTCCAGCCGTTCCAGCAGGGAAGTGAGCTCGCTGATTTCCCGCGCCAACACCGCTACGCGCTGCTCTTCGCCGCGCAGGGCGATCTCCAGTTCCGCCAGGTTGCGCATCAGTTCGCGCAATTCTCGCTTCATGGAAAGCGGCCCCTCGGCGCGCTGCTTGCCGCCCGTGACCGTCACATTGTGGAAGCACTCCCCGGTTTGGGACAGGAAGAAGGCCTGTGGGTTCTCCAGCGCCAGCTCGCGCCCCAGCTGAGGATCGGGAACGATGTAGCCATCGCGCAGCTTGGGCAGGATGACTTCCAGCGATTTGCCGAAGCCGTTGAGCACGCGAATGCAGCTCTTGAGAGGCACAATGGGCGCGGGCGGGGGCCCGCCAGCCGCATTCTCATCTACGGAAAAGGAAAAGCGCGCCTGCGAATCGTTAGGGTGCACCAGGAAGGTGGCGCGGCCGTCCACATCGCTGCGCAGCAGGCGCAGCCCTTCGTCGGCCGCGTCCCAGGACTTCACCACGATGTAGTTAAGCTCGTCGCGCAGGAAATCTTCCACCACGTGCTCGTAACGGTCTTCGACTTCCAGAAAGTCGGCCAGCACGCCCGCGGGAGCCAGCCCGCCCTGCATGCCGCCGGACTGAAACAGGCGCCGCACCGATTCGGTGGAATAACCGTGCTCTGCGATCACCGCCTCCAGCGAGGCCCGGCGTCCCAGAAGGGTAGCGTGCTCGGCGCGCAAGCCGTCCAGCCGGCGCTTGCTTTCCGTCTCCGCGGCACGCTGCATCTCGATGCGCTGCCGCACGTCTGTAATCTGCTGCCCCAGAGCTGTCACCCGGTGGGAAGCGGACTCAAAGCTCAGCGCCAGCTGCCCGCGCGCGCCCCCGGTAGCGGCCAGTTGGTCGCTGGCCTGCGTGTATTCCTGCTTGAGCCGCTGTACTTCGCGGCTCAGCGCCGCCAGCCGCTCTTCCGCTTGCGTTACCTGGTTACGCAGCTGAGCCGCCTGCGCCACTGCGTCGAAAATCAGGCTGCGCTGCTCCTCCTGCTGCGCTTCCACCCCGGCCAGGGCGGCAGCGGCTTCCGAAGCCTCCTGCTGGCAGCGCTGCAGTTCCTGCTGCGCGGCGGAGACGTCCGCCGCCGCCGAGTCCACCACCTGACGGTGCGAGGAGCGCTCCAACTCCAGTTCCGCGAGGCGCTCGCCAATCAGCACCGTTTCGTTCTCGCAGACGGTCGCGCGTTCCAGCAGCTCGGTACAGCGTTCCTGATTGTGGCGCTGACGCGCCTCTGCCCGGTCCGCCTCCAGGATGAGCGCGCTCACGCGCTCCTGGTTCTGCCGCGCTTCCGCCTCAATGGCGTAGCCGCGCTGCGAGCGCTCCGCCTGCTCCGCTTCCAGCTGCTGGATGGCTTCGCTCTGGTAGCGCATCTCCTC